>JAEXZL010000173.1 GCA_023451395.1 Bacillota bacterium
CCCATAATCTATACCCCCTAAATATTATTATAATTAATTATAATATATTATTTTATTAAATTTTAATTGCTTTAAAAACTTTTGAATTAATGAATTAAATAGATAGGCAGTTTATAATTATTCATTCATTGAACTCAAAGTAAGTAATGAGGTATATTATGGAAAATAGTAAGGGCAAGGAATCATATTTCTTGTTAACTTATATAGTTTCAATCACATCCGCCTTCGTATTCGAATAGTTTATATAGATATTATTCTATATTAACAACATATATTATTAATATTAAACTTTTACATTGACATTTTATTAATAATGCCTTAGTCTATACATAGATAGTTATCTATATAGGTGGTGATAAAATGGATTATGATTATGAAAAGAATTCTAAGGTAATAAAGGCACTTTCCGATCCTAATAGGTTAAAAATAATGGATATTTTGTCCTGTGGTGAAAAATGTGCCTGCGATATATTAAATTATTTTCAATTTACTCAGCCAACCCTTTCTCATCATATGAAGGTTTTGATAGATTGCGGGCTTGTAAATAGCAGAAAAGATGGATTGTGGAATTATTATTCCTTAAACAATGTTAATTGCAATAAATTAATTTTATTTCTCATGGGTCTTATAACAGATACTGATAATTGTATTTGTAAAGATAAAGCAAATTGTGAATGTAAAAAATAAAGGAGGGTATTATATGAAAAAAATGGTAATATTTGAGCCAGCAATGTGCTGTTCCACAGGGGTATGTGGTCCTAGTGTGGATAAGGAGCTATTAAGGGTTTCTATGGTCCTAAATAATCTCAAGAAAAATGGAATAATCGTTGAAAGGCATAATCTGTCTGGAAGTCCCCAAGCTTTTGTTGATAATAAAGAAATAAATAGATTAATAAATGAGCATGGAACTGATATACTTCCTATCACTATGGTTGATGGAAAAGAAGTTAAGAGAGGCCATTATCCTACAAATCATGAATTTTGTGAATTTTTAGATGTTAAATCAAGCTCCATAAGAGGAGATGTTCCTAAAATCAAGAAAGGTTGTGGCTGTAAGGATGGATGCTGCTAATAAACTACAAATGACAAAAGTTGATTTTAATGCTTTTGATTTATCTAAGATAAACCTAACAAAATATCTTTTCTTTACTGGTAAAGGTGGTGTAGGCAAAACCTCAGCAGCCTGTGCTACTGCTGTAGCTTTAGCAGATCAGGGAAAGAGAATAATGCTTGTTAGCACCGACCCTGCTTCCAATTTACAGGATGTCTTTGGCACTGAGTTAAATAATAAAGGAGTTCCTATAAAGGAGGTTCCTAATCTTATAGTTGCAAACTTTGATCCAGAAACTGCTGCCGCAGAATATAGAGAAAGCGTTATAGGCCCTTATAAAGGCTTGCTTCCTGAAGTAGCTATCAAAAATATGGAGGAGCAGCTTTCTGGCTCCTGTACCATAGAAATTGCTGCCTTTAATGAATTCACTAATTTTATAACAGATGACAGGGTTAAAGAAGATTTTCACCACATTATCTTCGATACTGCTCCTACAGGCCACACCTTAAGAATGCTTCAATTACCTTCAGCTTGGAGTAATTTTATAAGCGAAAGCACCCATGGAGCTTCCTGTTTAGGGCAATTAGCAGGACTTGAAGATAAAAAAGATATGTATAAAAATGCTGTAAAAACTCTATCTGATAAAGCTATGACTACGTTAATACTAGTTTCTAGGCCTGAGATAACTCCTCTTAATGAAGCGGAAAGAGCATCTAAAGAGCTGCAAGAAATCGGTGTAAATAATCAAATTCTAATTATTAATGGCATTTTAGAAAATCATGATGATGAATTATCCGAAGCTTTATATAATAAGCAGCAGAATGCTCTTAAGGATATATCAAAACATTTAAAAGGCATAGAAACCTTCAAAATACCCTTAAGACCATATAATATAACTGGACTTGAGAATGTAAGGGCGTTTTTAAATAAAGACACTATAAAACCCATTACTGAAGAGTTAGAAATCAAAGATATACCTAGACTGGAAGCTCTAATAGATAACTTGGCCAATAGCAATAAAAAGGTTATCTTTACTATGGGTAAGGGTGGAGTAGGAAAAACTACAATAGCTGCTGCCATAGCATTAGGTCTATCTAAAAAAGGAAAAAAGGTACATCTCACTACCACAGATCCAGCAACACACATAAATTTTGTATTAGAAAAAGACTTCGGCATAAATATTAGCAACATTGATGAAAAAGCAGAACTTGCAAAATATCAGGAAGAAGTATTATCTAAAGCAAGAGAAACCATGAGTGAAGATGATATAGCCTATGTTGAGGAAGACTTAAGATCTCCCTGCACTCAAGAAATTGCTGTATTTAGAGCCTTTGCTAAAATAGTTGAAAAATCCGAGGATGAAGTGGTAGTTATTGATACAGCTCCTACTGGACATACATTACTCTTGCTTGACTCTACACAGAGTTATCACAAAGAAATTCAGAGATCACAAGGAGATATTCCAGAATCAGTTAAAAGATTACTACCAAAGCTTAGAGAGGAAAGCCATACAGAAGTGGTTATTGTTACTCTAGCTGAGCCTACACCCATTTATGAGGCATTGAGGCTCCAAGATGATTTGAATAGAGCTGATATAAAAAGTAAATGGTGGGTAATAAACTCAAGCATATATGCTACAGATACAACTAATGAAATTTTAAAAGCAAAGGCTAGAAATGAAATTCATTGGATTAATAAGGTTAACGAAATTTCCAAGGGGAACTTTGCAGTTATTAAGTGGAAAGCTGAAGAAGTTAAAAATGAAAAGCTTATGGATTTATAAGAACTAAGCAAACAGTTCTATCCATATATTGTCTACTAAGTGAATTAAATGGTATGGAGGAGAAAGTATGAAACCAAAGGTAGCTTTTGTATGTGTGCACAATTCTTGCAGATCTCAGATGGCGGAAGCTTTAGGCAAATTACTTGCCCATGAGGTCTTTGACTCCTATTCTGCAGGAACAGAGCTTAAAAAGCAGATTAACCAAGATGCAGTAAGGACTATTAAGAACCTATATAATATTGATATGACCGAAACTCAAAAGCCCAAGCTAATTGATGATATCCCTGAAGTTGATATTATTATCAAGATGGGATGCAATGTGGTTTGTCCAGTTTTAAAGGGCGAGTATATGGAAGATTGGAATTTAGAGGATCCTACAGGTAAAAGTGATGAGGAATTCATAAAAGTTGCAAAAGCTATTGAAAAGAATATAAAAGATCTATCAAATAAAATAAAAAATGGCGAAATTGATTTATCTCAAAAGTAATGATCTTGTAAATTAAGCGTGTAAAAAATAAACCCGAAAAATATTCAGGTTTATTTTTTACACTTTTTTTCAATTTTGTTGTTCAGGTACAAGCAAATTATATAGATTGATCTCAAATATTCTTTATCAATATGAACTTATATGAATAAAAATAGCTTCCGGATTTCTCCGAAGTATTTAAAGTTTACAAGTATGTCTGCATTTAGGATAATTGATGCATCCATAAAACTTTCCATACCTACCTGCTTTAATAGTCATTATACCCCCACATATTTTGCATACAGTTATGTTATTTGTAACAAGCTTCTTTTCTACTATCTCTTTACCATTTGCTTTAGCCATTATTTCTATTAACTTATCTCTATCCCATAGTTCCACATTACTAGATGCAGCTAGCTTAATTGCATTAGGTGTAAAATAATTATTTGTAACAACTAAGCAACTATCTGCTTTATAGTATTCTTTAGCACCAATTATTTCTTGTATGGCCTTAATCCCAACAGCATTAGTCCACCTTTTGGCTTGCACAACTACTTTACTACCCGCTTTGCTTAGTGCAAGATCTGCCCCATAATCGTTTGTCTTAGGTGTTAATTCTCCTTTATAGCCTAAATTTTTAAAATGTGCTAATAAGAATCGTTCAAATTCTTCACCAGAAAATTTATCAATTGTATCTATCCCACTATTTATGTATTTTTCTTTTAAGATAGAAGATTTTATATATATAATTCCCATTGCTATTATTAAACATAGAATGAAAGCTCCTATACCAAGTTTAATATTTGATGTATATACATAGATTAATAC
>JAEXZL010000029.1 GCA_023451395.1 Bacillota bacterium
CTAGGTTGTTCCCGAAGGAACTTCCTCGCTCGACTTGCATGTGTTAGGCACGCCGCCAGCGTTCGTCCTGAGCCAGGATCAAACTCTCAATTTAAAAGTTTGATACTTCTCAAAATTACTTAAAAAATTGCTGGTTTGTGTTTATCTAAATACTTTTCTCTGTTCAATTTTCAAAGACCATTGCGGCTTTTCTGTAAGCTGCTTGATTATATTATCATGTAGTTCATTGCTTGTCAACAGTTTTTTTCAAAAGTTTAATATCTGTTAACTATTAACGAACAACTGGAATGCCTTTCGGCTTCCTTCGCATAAATGCGACTTGCTTATCTTAACATAAGTGCTAAAAATAATAATAACCTAATATCCTAAAAACAAGGTTTATTCTTCTTAACATAGCATTTACTTATAATATCATAATTATTCATATATAGACACACTGGGAATTGTTTATTTATTTTATTTGAATATTCTTGTTTGTATAGGTATAAAAATTCCTCATTTAACACTATGCCCTATTATAGCAGGGGTTATTACTTTCTATTATTCACGGCATATTTGGTAATTGTAAAAATGAGGATATATTAATGAATAAAGAGCTCTATATCCCAAAACAACGTTTATTATTAAATAAAGTGGGCAACTATACTTGCCCACTTTATTTATAAGCTATGATATAAAGATTTAGTTGTACTTAGAATTGTTAAAACATAATCTTCATTAATTATTCAGGGAATTTACTTACAGAATCTCTTGTAGTTTCTACTGCACGGCTGGCAAGTTCCTCTAATGTTAGTTCTGAGGGCATGGCTAATTCCACATATGCCATAGTATTAATCCCACTAACAACCATTTGTTTTTCTGGATTCTTTATACACCTTTCTGCAGATATCCTAAATGGAGACGCCCCTAAGAGATCACAGGAATATAAAACTTCTTCATCCCCTATTTTCTCTAGAACATCATTTAATTTATTACTCAAGATGTTTAAATCTTCTTCAGGTGTGAGATCTAAAAAATGCATATAATCAGGAACGCCTGCCAACATATTAAGATTTCTCCTGATTCCAGCTGCATATCCACCATGTCCAATGACAACTATGTTAATCATTTTTTCTCCTTTTCCGCTCTAATAAAAGTAGTTAACTACATTTATGCATAAAAGCCTGTTAAATAACCTACTGCAGTTAAAAGTCCAGCAATTACAAATATCAATCCCATGAGTTTAAGTGGTGACCACTTTTTCTTTGAATAAAGATAGTATACAAACAGTGTTAGTGAAAGTGGCAATAGTCTTGGGAATATACTGTTTATTATATTATCTGCATTAAATATTACTTGATTAGGAATAATAGCGTTGGTAGTTGCATCATAAATATCTCTCACTATTTGTATTGGAATAGTCATAGAAACAAAAGATGCTGTCAAAGCTCCTACAACTATAAGACCAAGCACAGTCATTGCATCAGTAAGCTTTGTTAAGGTTCCATCGGACATAAAGGTCTGCATTCCTTCAATTCCAGATTTATATCCAAGTTTAAATAGATACCAGCTAAGAATAAAGGTTCCTGCAGGATATATTATCATATATAACAAAGAACCTAGCCAAGATAAATTAGCTGTTGCTTGAGATATAGATAGAGCAATAGTAATCAGTATTGGTATTATTGTAGCTACCCATAAAGAGTCTCCTATAGCTGATGATGGCCCTATAAGTGCTACCTTAACGCTGCTTATAAGTTCAGGTGTACAAGTTTTATTAGCATTTGCTTCCTCTAAGCCACAAATAATACCATTAACTATGGATCCTACTTGGGCTTCTGAATTATATAATGTTATGTGTCTCTTTAAAGCTTCACTTTTTTCTTCCTTAGTCTCATATAGCTCATCTATAACAGGTGCCATTGATTGTCCAAAACCCATGCCTAACATACTTTCTGCCTGTTGTGAGCATCCATTCCAAAAAAACCAATTTAAAAAAGATTTTCTTAAGGTCTTCTTACTTAATTTCTTTTCCATACTATACCTCACCTGCCTTCTTAGAGATTGCAACATAATAAAGAACCGATATAATTATTGCTATTACTGCCACCGCCATAGTGGTTAATTCAAAGTAAGTTACAAGAATAAAGCCTCCAAGATAAATAACAATATGATATTTTTCTTTAAGCAGAAAGGATAGTATAATTCCCATTCCAAGTGCAGCCATCATACCACCAAAGACAGATAGACCTGTTGTAAGCCATCCGGGAATAATTGATGCAAAGTCTGCCTGACCAGATGCCACAGTCATTGATGATAATATCAAAACTGCTGGTATAAATCTTACTGCAAAGCCTATTAGCTGACCTAACGCCAGGTTAGGAATAAACATCTTCTTACATTCTCCCTGCTCTGCATACTTCTGTGCAACTCTATTAAGAGGAAGACAAGCTGCATATGAAATATTCCACATAACCTGTCCAACTAATCCTCCTAATCCAGCAAAAACCACTGCAAGACCAATGACTTCTGTAGCACCCATACCTTTTCCAAAAACGATTGCTGCTGCAGTACCTATATAGGTAGCATAGGAAAGATCCCAAGCAACGGCTCCACCAGGAGTAACATTTCCCATGTACATAATTTGAAGAGGTATACCTACTATCATTGCAGTACTAACATCTCCCATAATCAAGCCTACAACAAAGGAAGCTACTATAGGTCTTCCAAGGTTATACCATCCTAATGTATTACCTACAATGGAACCAATTGATCCCAAATAAATAAATAATGCTACCAAAATAATTTGTAATACGCTCATTATTTTCCCCCTAACCTTTAATTGATTGTTTAAATTCAGACCAAGTGGTTTCTGAAGTGTTAGGAAGCTGATGGAAGCTTATTTTTAAACCGCTTTCATTGAAGTTATCCATAAGCTTTACATCCTCTTCACTTAGATAAAATATGCCAGTAGCACCACTAACCTTATGAACTGTATCATTTCTCTTGGCAATATTTCCTAAAATGATTCCCTCTGACCCTACAATCTCTTCTTCTAGTTCCTTTAATTTTGATGGTACTCTTACAATAACCAACCTATTTTTTTCTGTTGGCTTTTTTAATATTTCCTTTGCTTCCTCTATTGTTACAATATTAGTCTTATATTTTGATGGCACTCCCATAGTCATTATAGATTTCAGCATTGGATTCTTTGCACTTTCATCATCAACAGCTATAATTTCTGATATGCTCAGGGTTGGACACCATGCCACAACAGTCTGGCCATGGATAAGCCTATCATCCACTCTAACATAAACCTTTCCCATTTTAATTCTCCTTTCTAACTTTAAACAATTATTTTATAAACTTCTTCACTGCTTTTACCACAACCTATTTTCAATGAGGCTTGCATACATATAACCTACTGTGAACTTTTTAGAATTTGCCTCTATCTGCCTTACCTTACCATTAGTAGTATAGTAATCTATATAAGGAAAATCATTTACCTTTCCATTAAAAACATCGTATTCTCTTAAAGCACTAAACCATTGATCTTTTTCACTATCCTCTAATTCAAAGTAAGCCTGATGGACAAATCCAACTAAATCTTCAAAGGTTTCTCCATAAAGTAATTTTATATTACTGCCTTTTTCTCTCATATTCTTTACAGCAAGAGTTACAGCATCATGAGTGTTAATATGCCTTCTATGCATTGACCCTCTCCAATGGGTTATTACAAGATCCACCTTTTCCTCTACAAAAAATTTTTCAAGTCTATGTGCAAACTCTTCTGTACTTGGCATATTGCTAGATATATACCCTAACCACTGAAAGTCTGCTCCTAATTTATCTGCCGCTTTTTTATTTTGTTCCGATACTTTATTAAGGTAAATTTTATTTTCTTCTTCTGTAGCATTAGGATCCTCTAGCCTTCCTTGAGTAACATGCAGTAAAGTACATTTCGCCCCGGTCTTGGCATATTTTATTGTCAATGGACCTCCCATTAACTCTGCATCTAAGGAATGTGCTCCAATGGTAACAACTCTTCTAACTTCACTCATTTTACTAATCCTCCATTTTCTTATCATAATCTATGAAAGTCCTGAATAATTCTACCCCATGTCTTTCATAGAATCTTCTTCCTGGTATATCTGTTGTGACAAAGTAAAGATGATATACCCCTTTTTTTGCCATATCCGCCTGCATAAAATCGAAAAGTATACCACCTATACCAAAGTTTCTTACCTCTTCCTTTACTCCTATAGGACCAAATCTCATAGGATTTCCATCTATCATTCTCATACAGAATCCGCAAATTTCATTGTTCTTGTCTGTAACAATAAGTATATTTTCTTCCGCTAAGTTATTCTGCATGCTTATTAGTGCATTTCTCTTCCATCCTCCGCCAAATTCATCTCGTGCAAATTCCAAAAGGTCTAATGCATAACTATAATCAAAGTTTTTAATAGTAAAGCCTTCCTTTTGAATGCTTTTATACTTTTCAAGAGTATCCTGACTTAAAAAATATCCATGGAGATCTTTTTTCATAGAGAAGTTTACCTCACCTGATTTATATCCCTTTTTATCAAAAAATCTTTTTGATTCTGGATAATTTTCTTCATCTATTCCAGGGAAAAAGTAATTTGGGCTATAAGCTCCAAGAGTTATTCTCTTACATCCTAACTTTTTAAGATCATTTTCCGCCATTTCTAATAATTTACTTCCAATACCTTTTCTTTGATACTCTTTATGAATAAAAATGACATTAATCCATCCTCTATCTGGTTCTAAGCCTCTTTCCTGATAAGGGAATTTTCTTTTTGTTGCTAAAAGGAAGCCTATTGCCTTATCTCCTTCTAATGCAACGTAGCACAACCTTCTATCAAAGTTATCATCGAATAAGGCTTGCTTCCTAAACTTACTGACGGTAATTGTATCCCTAAATAGAGCGCTATTCCATAAATTAACAACATCATCTTCGTATCTTTGGTTGTAATTTCTAATTTCCATTTAACGCCTCCTAGAATTATTTAATTTATCTTATATTGATATGTTAATATATTAAGTTAATTCTCATTTTACCTTATTTTATATTTTATTGCAATCATTTTCATTCAATGATAAAAAAAAAGAGTAACTTTTACAGTTACTCAACTTTTAAACTTGATATTGACATTTACTGAATACATACCTTTATTAAAATAGGTTTCTGAATACTCTACTATCTGATTTAGCTCATCAAAGGCTGTTCTTTTAGTAAAAAATGTAGCACTGCCTTTCTTAATTTTCATAATGCTAGAAATTGTAGAATCATTCACTTCCCTTACAGAATAATTCTCATTTACCCAAATAGGTATTAATTGATGACTCTCTAAGGTTTTATAGAAGGATTTTAGTTCTCTAACTTCTTCTGCTTCTTTAATGCTTAATTTATTACTATCTATATAAGATGTATGAAAAGCAAGTGGTTCTCCATTTGCAAGCCTTACTCTTTTAACACAGGTTATAGGTGTATTTTTGTCTATACCTAACTTTTCTGCAATGTTGAAATTAACTATTTCTTCTATTGATATTACATTTATATCAATCTCATATCCCTGCTGAATCAACTCATCACTGAAATTAATGGAAGTTAAGCTTCTTATCATTTGCTTCTTAGCAACAAATGTTCCTACTCCTTGTATACCTACCAAATATCCATCATTAATAAGATCGTTAAAAGCTTTTCTCACAGTAATTGTTGAAACATTATATTTTTTCTTTAAGGTAGATTCACTATCTACTTTATCACCTGGTTTAAGCTTGCCGTTCTTTATTGCTTCAATTATATCCTGTTCAAGTTTATAATACTTTGGAATTTTATAAGCCATATTCTCACTTCCTCTAATAATATATTAATATAATAACCTAAGTTCTCATAATACTTCAAGATAAGTTCTATAATAATTATTACATCACCATATTTCGACTAATACAATCCTATAATGCCTTAAGAATCATAATTATGAAAAACTGCATAAAGCCTGACTTTTCTATATACTTGCTATTGATTCAAAGCCTGAAATAAGCCCCTATAATAATGTAGAATTTAAAATTAAGAATGTAGAATTAAGGTTGATTTTCCGTGGGAAAATCTTCAATAATATTAAATTATTAATTTTAAATTGTAACTATACTAATAAAAAGCTTGGACCTATAAAGGTCCAAGCTTTTTATTTTCTTCTCCTACTTTACTTATATATTAATACTCGTAATATCAATATCATCTCTTATTTTTTCTCATTCCTTTATAAAAGCTAACAATAAGATTTGCAGGGAATAAATTCTGTTTAAACAAAACTATAATTGATAAAACGCTCTCAATGAGCCCAATAATAAAATATATAACATGTAGATGCACAACAATGCGAAGCATTATACATTGAACAATAATCCATATTACTAAAGCAAAGCTAAAAATACTGCTTATATAACCATGATATTTTATTTTATAAAAAACTGATATGGCACTAAATACACTTCCAAGTCCAATTACTGTAAAAAGAATTATACCTGGTATGAAAAAATCACTAAAAGGTGAATTTTCCAAAGCATAGGTAGACATCCCCCCCGGTCCTTGAGGATTGAGAATTGCCATCAGCCCTCCGCCTATAGCTCCTATCCCTACGAACAATTGTAAAGCAAATAATAAACGATATACTATTTTCATCCCTATTCCCCCCAAATAGTAATAAAACAATCATAAAATAAAAAAATCTGGAATTATCCTTCTATCATTATGTGCTCAAGGCACTTTAAAACTATTTCATTACTCTCATTCTATAAGCATTAGAAGCGTAATAGCCCAGTTGATTTAAGAGCTTATAGTTTGCAACGGCGCCTACCACGGCACCTATTCCTGGTACAAGCTGAAAGAGCTTTGCCAGATCAATATAATCTCTATATTCCTGCTGAAAGGCTCTCCAGTCAAAGGAGTCTGCGTTCTCAGGAAGGGTTTTTATATATTCCTCCCAGTTTTCCATTATGGGATAAAGCTCTCTTCTTCTTTCTTGGCTAGAGAAGGTTATCTGGAATATATATAAAATGTATAGCCTTTCTCTATAATCCTTAACATTGAAGCCATAAATACTTGCCGCCTCAAAAAGAAACTTCATTTTAATACTTAAAAGCACAGGAAAATCTGCAAGACCAAGGAGTATTCCTCCAGCTCCTATACCAGCCCCGCTTACAGCACCGGCCTTTTTATAAAAATCTATTCTTTCTTCCAAAAGCAACTCTCTGTCCTGAAGATTTAGATTGTAAATGGGTTTCTTCGTAGTGAATTCAGAACCGAAAGCCACCACCTTCACCATATTTTTTATAGCTTCAGTTATTATATTATGAGCCTTTTCTGGTATTATGCTATTTATTTTATCCTGAAGGCCCTTAGAAAGACTTCCTGTAATAGATGGCTTTCTCTGCATATTCTTCTGCCATATCTTAAGCTCCTTAAAAGCTTTATCTTCATAACTTCTCATTAGAATTCTCCTCTTATAATTATTAATAAAGGATATATTATTTTTATTATATATCAATAGACTCTTCAATTATATGATTAAAAGATTAATTTTAATCCCTGTTACTTTTTTCACGAAAGTTGTCGATTTTATATTTACAAAATTCAGACTATATGTTATGCTTTAACGAAATAAAAGATTTATAGGAGATAAAAATTATGAGATTCTTCACATTTGCAGCTGAATACTTTTATTTTAGCTTTATCTATTTTGGTAAGGTTTATTTTGGTGTTGCTGCAAATAGAGAGCTTATAGTTTAATCTTTTAGAATTATAAATGCTCCACAGCGGTAATGCTGTGGGGCATTTTTTTATTTAAATATTATATGATGAGGTGACAAAGATGATAGTATTATTAAAAGATAACCCAGATAAAATGCAGCTTGAACATCTAATTAATTGGATTAAAAGCCTCAATCTTGACTACAATATGATAAAGGGTAAGAAACAAACAATTTTAGGACTTATAGGCGATACTTCAAATTTAGATATTGACCTTATAAAGGCAATAGACATTGTTTTAGATGTAAAAAGAATACAGGAGCCTTATAAAAAGGCTAGCAGAAAATTCTGTCCTGAAGATACTATTATAGATGTACAAGGAAAAAAGATAGGAGCAGGTAATTTTGCTATTATTGCCGGCCCCTGCTCTGTGGAATCTAGAGAGCAGATTTGCTCCATAGCTGAGGAGGTAAAGGCCTCCGGAGCTACTATGCTAAGAGGAGGAGCTTTTAAACCAAGAACCTCTCCCTACTCATTTCAAGGCTTAAGAGATGAAGGGATAGAGCTCCTTTTAGAAGCCAAAAAAATTACAGGACTGCCTATAGTTACCGAATTAATGTCTTTGTCACAGCTAGACCTTTTTGAGGATGTAGATGTTATTCAAATAGGAGCTAGGAATATGCAGAACTTTGAAATGCTTAAGGAGCTTGGAAAGGTTCAGAAGCCAATACTTTTAAAAAGAGGTTTATCAAGCACTATTGAGGAACTTCTTATGAGTGCCGAATATATAATGGCAGGTGGTAATAGCCAGGTAATTCTTTGTGAAAGAGGCATAAGAACCTTTGAAACCTACACTAGGAACACCATGGATATTTCTGCAGTACCTCTTCTAAAGGAGCTAACCCATTTACCAGTTATAGTTGACCCAAGTCACGGAACAGGGATTTCCCGATTAGTAAAGCCCATGTCCTTAGCTGCCGCTGCTGCAGGAGCTGACGGTCTTATAATTGAGGTTCATAACGACCCTTCTCATGCCCTTTGCGATGGTCCACAATCCCTCACCCCTCAGGGCTTCAAAGAGCTTAAGGGTTCTCTAGACAAGATTCTTGCTGCAGTAGGCCTTTAATTATGAATATCGGTGTAATAGGACTTGGACTTATTGGGGGCTCTATGGCCAAAGCTATAAAAGAAGCTACCTCTCATGTGGTATATGGTTATGATAAAAATTCAGATGTAATAAGGAAAGCTCTAATGGACAATGCTATAGATTTATCCTTAGAAGCCAATCTTCCTAGCTGTGATATTGTGATAATTGCTCTCTATCCTGAAGCCTCAGTAAACTTTATAAAAGAAAATATCTGTAAGCTAAAAAAAGATACCATTGTGGTGGACTGCTGTGGAATAAAACAATGGGTATGCCAGAGGCTTTTTCCTCTAGCGAATAAAGGTAATTTTCATTTTGTAGGCGGACATCCTATGGCCGGGACAGAGAAGTGGGGCTTTGATAGCTCTAGAGCCTCCTTATTTAAAGGTGCCTCTATGATACTAACTCCCTCACCGGAGGAAAAAGAAGAGGTTTTAAGAGTATTAAAAGACTTGTTTTTAGCTCTTGGCTTTAGTAAAGTTAAGCTATCAACTCCAGAGGAGCACGATAGAATAATTGCCTACACCTCACAGCTTGCTCACGTGCTTTCCGGAGCTTATGTTAAAAGCCCTAGTGCTTTAGCTCACAGAGGATTTTCCTCCGGAAGCTTTAAAGATATGACCAGGGTAGCTAAGCTTAATGAGGATATGTGGTGTGAGCTTTTTATGGAAAACAAAGAATATTTACGAGAAGAGATAGATTCTCTTATAGAAAGGCTTACCCCCTACTCAAAAGCCCTTAAGGAGGGAGATGAAAAATCCCTTAAGGAGCTTCTTCTAGAGGGAAGGCTTCGTAAGGAAAATCTTGAAAGGGAGACGCATTATGAAAAAAGTGAGAATTAAAACCTCAAAAGCTTATGACGTAATAATCGGTAGTGGAATACTAAAAGATACAGGCAATCTGCTTCTTAATATAATAAAGCCCTGCAGGGTTGTTATTGTTTCTGATGATAGGGTTTCTTCCTTATATAGCAGTATTGTTTCAAAATCCCTTGAAGAGAGCGGCTTTAATTGCCTTCTTTATACCTTTAAAGAAGGAGAAGAGTCTAAAAATATCAACACCCTAACAGAACTTTTAGAATTCCTTGCACAAAACACCTTAACAAGAGGAGATTTAATTATTGCTTTAGGAGGAGGAGTAACGGGGGACTTGGCTGGTTTTGCAGCTTCTATTTATTTGAGAGGTATATCCTATGTACAGATACCTACCTCAATATTGGCAGCGGTGGATTCCTCAGTGGGAGGGAAGACTGCAATCAACCTTAGAGAAGGCAAAAATCTAGCTGGAGCCTTTTATCAGCCTAAGCTTGTAATTTGCGATACCAAAACCTTTGATACCCTGCCTGAAAACTTCTTTAAAGATGGCCTGGCAGAAGTCATTAAATATGGAGTTATAAGAGATAAGGAGCTTTTTAAGATTTATGCTAAAGGCCTTAAGGATAACATGGAAGCTATTATAGAGCGCTGCATAGAAATAAAGGGAGAAATCGTAGCAGCAGATGAATTTGATCTAGGAGAAAGACAGCTTTTAAACTTTGGTCACACTATAGGTCATGCCATAGAAAAGTGCAGTAATTTTAAAATAAATCATGGTCATGGGGTAGCTATGGGAATGGTAGCTGCCGCCAGGGCCTCTGAAGCTTGGGGAATATGCACAGAGCCCTGCAGCAATGAGCTTATTGACCTTTTAAAGCTCTATGGCTTACCTACTGAGCTTCCTTATTCGCCAGAGCTTTTGGCTGAAGCAGCCCTTTCAGATAAAAAAAGAAATAAGGATACCCTTACTTTAGTGCTTCCTGAAAGAATAGGCAAATGCATACTTCATAAAATTCCTGTGGAAAAGCTTCAGGAATTTATGGCTTTAGGAAAGGGGAATTTATAATGGAGGTTAAAATCACACCTAAGAGCTTAAAGGGATGCTTAGAAATCATTCCTTCTAAATCCCATGGTCACAGAAGCCTTATTGCTGCAGCTTTAGGGGACAAAGCTATATCTGTAATTTTAAAAAAGACCTCTGAGGATATAGAGGCTACTATAAATTGCCTCAGAGCCCTAGGTTCCAGTATAAAAACAATAGAAGATGGTTTTTATATAGAGCCTATAAAGAAGCTTAAAAGTGCTCCCACACTAAATTGCAGAGAAAGCGGAACTACTCTAAGGCTTCTAATGCCGGTGGCTGCTTCCTTATATGAAAAGTCTACCTTCCTAGGTGAGGGACGTCTTCCTAAGCGCCCTCTGGAAGAGCTCCTTAAAGCCCTTGAAGAGGGTGGCTGTAGCCATGATAATAACAGCATTCCACTTACCCTTACAGGTAGGCTAAAAAGTGGAAGCTTTTTAATTCCAGGAAACGTAAGCTCCCAGTATATATCAGGACTTTTATTTGCCCTTCCTCTCTTAGATGAGGATAGTGAAATAATATTAACCACTCCTCTCCAGTCAGTATCCTATGTTCATATGACTATTGAAACCTTAAAGGATTTTAATATAGAAATAGAAACTACAGAAAAAGGTTATAGGGTACGAGGTGGCCAGAAATATTCCTCTCCTTCAAAGCTTATCATTGAAGGAGATTGGTCTAATGGAGCCTTTTATCTTGCTGCAGGTGCCTTAGGGAAAGAAATATCCTTAAGAGGGTTAAATCTATCCTCCTCTCAAGGAGATAAAAAAATAACAGAGCTTCTTAAAGGTTTCGGTGCTCTAGTCCGCACCACCTCTGATTATGTTAAAGTCTCCCCTTCAAAGCTTAAAGCTATAGAAATAGATGTATCGGAAATTCCAGATCTTTTGCCAATATTAGCAGTTATAGCCTCTAAGGCAGAGGGAAGAACGGTGCTAAAAAATGCTGCAAGGCTTAGACTTAAAGAAAGTGATCGACTAAAAACCACCTCTGCGATGCTTAAGGCTCTTGGAGGTGATGTCTTGGAGCTTCCGGATTCTTTAGTTATTCAAGGAAAGCCTTACTTAGAAGGCGGTGTAACTGACAGTTTTGGAGATCATAGAATAGCCATGGCTGCAGCTATTGCTTCAATAATGTGCAAAAATCCTGTTACCATAAGAAATGCCCAGGCTACAGCTAAATCCTATCCAAGTTTTTTTGAGGATTTTAAAAATTTAGGAGGTGCAATTAATGTCTTCAATGCTAGGTGAGAAACTGAAAATAAGTATCTTCGGCCAGTCCCATGGAAAAGCCATAGGTGTAGTAATAGATGGACTTCCACCAGGAGAGACCATAGATATTGATGAGCTTAATGCATTTATGAAAAGAAGGGCTCCTGGAGGAAAAAGCTACACAACTCCAAGGAAGGAAGCCGATGAACCAATAATCCTTTCTGGCCTTATAGATAACAAAACCTGTGGAGCCCCTCTTTGCGCCATGATAGAAAATAAGGATATGCGCTCTCAGGATTACAAAAGGGATATACCAAGACCTGGACATGCGGATTATACCGCTCATATAAAATATAAGGGCTATAATGATGCCGCAGGTGGAGGCCACTTTTCCGGAAGGCTCACTGCTCCCTTATGTATTGCCGGTGGTATTTGCCTTCAAATATTAAAAAGACGAGATATTTATATAGGCTCTCACATTTATTCCATAGGACAAATAAAGGATATTCCCTTTAACCCTGTTACTGTGTCCCCTAGAGAATTAGAGCTAGTAGCCACAAAAAAATTCCCTGTTAACCATGAGCCTCTAGGAGAAAAGATGCTTCAGGAGATTTTAGAGGCATCAAAGGACTTAGATTCTATAGGTGGAGTTATAGAAGCCTGTATTTTAGGATTGCCCGAAGGCATAGGTGAGCCTATCTTCGGAGGCTTAGAAAACCGATTATCTTCTGCAATATTTGGAATCCCTGCAGTAAAAGGCTTGGAATTTGGCTCAGGTTTTCAGGGTTCCTTAATGAAAGGTTCTGAGAACAATGATGCTTTTATAATAAAGGACGGAAAAATAACTCTAGAAACCAATAACAGTGGCGGTATTCTTGGAGGTATATCCACGGGAATGCCTGTTATATTAAGAGCAGCAATAAAACCTACGCCTTCTATAAAAAGACCACAAAAATCTATAAGTCTTTCAGAGGAAGAGGAACGAATCTTAGAGATTCAAGGAAGGCATGATCCCTGTATTGCACCTAGAGCTGTCCCCTGCATAGAGGCAGCTGCTGCAATAGTTATTCTAGATATGCTGCTCTAAGGGAGGATAATATGAATTTAAAGGATATAAGAGAAGATATTAATAAAGTAGATGATGAAATAATTAAGCTCTTCTGCCAAAGGATGAAGCTGGCAGGTGAGGTGGCAAAATACAAAGAGAAAAATAATCTTCCTATTCTAAATTCCTCCAGGGAGCGAGAAATACTAAACCGTATTTCTGAAGCTTCTGGAGAAGAATTAGAGGGTTACAGCCGTATACTTTTCTCCACTCTTTTTAATTTAAGCCGCTCCTATCAAAACAGATTATTAAAGGGAGAAAGCAAGCTTCAGCAGGATATAAACAATGCCCTAGAGACCTCTCCAAAGCTTTTTCCTCAAAAGGGCATAGTGGCCTGTCAGGGTGTAGAAGGTGCCTATTCACAGC
>JAEXZL010000048.1 GCA_023451395.1 Bacillota bacterium
CCTGTGGACATGATGCTCATACTACCATATTGTTAGGAGCTGCCAGAATACTAAATAAGTACAAATCAGAGCTTAAAGGAAGGGTTAAGCTTTTCTTTGAACCTGCAGAGGAAACTGTAGGGGGAGCAAGGTTTATGATTGATGAGGGAGTATTGGAAAATCCTAAAGTAGATGGGGTTTTTGGCCTCCATGTTTCAGAGGATGTACCCTGTGGGTATATTGCTCTAAAAAAAGGGGTAGTAAATGCTGCGTCTAATCCTTTCACTCTAAAGCTAATAGGTAAGGGTGGTCATGGTGCTCATCCAGAAGCTACAATTGACCCCATAGTGGCTGGAAGTCATTTAGTGGTAGCACTTCAGACAATTGTAAGTAGAGAAATTGCTCCAGTATACCCTGCCGTGGTGACAGTTGGAAGCTTTGTAGGTGGCACAGCTCAAAACATAATTCCTGAAGAGGTTGTGATTCAAGGTATTATTAGGACTTTAAAAAATGACCATAGAGAATATGTTAAGGAACGATTTAGGGATATTTTAGATGGAATTTGTAAGAGCTTCAGGGTTACTTATGAATTAAATATCGAAGAAAGCTATCCATGTCTTCATAATAATGATAATATGATAGAGATAGTTGAAAGAACTGCAAAGGGCTTATTAGGAGAAGATAAAGTTAAAAAGCAAGAATTTCCTAGCATGGGAGTAGAAAGCTTTGCATATTTTTCTCAGGAGAGACCCGCTGCCTTTTATTTCTTAGGTACAGCTAATAAGGATAAGGGAACAGATATGCCAGCCCATGGCAGTTATTTTGATATCGATGAGGATAGCTTAGCAATAGGAACAGCAATTCAGGCAGCAAATGCCTACAATTTCCTCAAAGAAAACTAAGGACAATTAAAAGAAGAGGAGAATTAAAATGAAGATTGAAATTGGCTTAAATGAAGCAGGCCAAAGGTTAGATAAATTCCTCAGGAAGTTATTAAAAGATGTGCCTTTAAGTGCTATATACAAATCTCTCCGAAAGGGAGATGTTAAAATTAATGGCAGTAAGAAAAAGGAGAAGTATGTTCTAGAGGAAGGAGACCTTGTAGAAATTAGGGATATAACTACAAATAGCAGCTCTAGAAAAAAGGAGCTTAATTTTCAAAAGGTTGATCCCAGTCATTTAAAAATTATCTTTGAGGATGAAAATCTTCTTATACTAGAAAAATGGCCTAATGTACTTGTACATTCAGACAAAAGGGGAGGAAGTCCTACACTAACTGACTATGCCCTAAGTTATTTAAATGAAAAAGGTGATTACCTTCCAGAGAAGGAGGTCACATTTACACCAGCTTCCTGTAACAGACTAGATAGAAACACTTCAGGAATGGTGATGTTTGGTAAGAATTTTGATGCCTTAAAGCAGCTAAATGAAATGATTAGAGATAGAAGAGTAAAAAAATACTATGTTTCTCTTGTTAAGGGTAAAATTAGTCCAGGAATATATGATGCATATATTTCAAAGGATGAAGGTAAAAATCTTTCAAAGGTTTATGATGAAATGAAGCCAGGGTGCAAAAAAATTGCCATGGAAGTAAATGTGATCCAAACGGATGCTCTCTATTCTTTGATAGAGATTGAGCTTATTACCGGCAGAAGCCATCAATTAAGGGCTCATTTAGCTCATTTAGGGCATCCTATTATTGGTGATCAAAAATATGGTGATAAGAAAATAAATGAATTTTTCATAAACAAATATGCTCTAAATTATCAATTTCTCTATGCTTACAAGCTTATATTTAGAAATTGTACGGAAAAGCTTCAATATTTAGAGAATAAGACTATAGCAGAAGCTTTACCTCCTATATTTAAAAAGATAAAAAAGGATGTATTTAGAGTGGTTATTAGATAGGAGAGTAATATGAAAGAACAATCTACTACCAGGGGAGTAGCTATATTGTCTGTTGCAGGGATAGCTGTAAAACTGCTGTCACTGATATATGTTCCGTTGCTTACTGGAATAATTGGTGATGATGGCTTTGGGGTATATAACACCACCTATCAAGTCTTTACCTGGGTTTATGCTATGACAAATATAGGTATGCAGCCGGCTATAGCTAAGGTTGTATCTGAGCTCGATGAGCGAGGAAATCCCAAGGATGCACTTAGAGCATTTAAAATAGCCAGATCCCTGCTCCTTTTAATAGGTATTATAGGCACACTTGCATTAATTATATTTGCTAAGCCAATAAGTCTTTTGTCTGAGAATCCAAAATCTATGTATTCCCTAATGACGTTAGCTCCAACTATGACTGTGACCTCTGTATTGGTTGCTTATAGGGGATATTTTCAAGGAAGGAATTTAATAACACCAATTGGTATAAGCCAAATATTAGAGCAGATCATAAATGTGTTTTTAAGTCTTTTCTGTGCATATATTCTTTTTAATACTATAAGCTTTGAAGCTGGTGTAGCCGGTGCGACTATAGGTACATCAATTGGTGCTCTTATAGCAGTGTTATATTTAGTGTACATATATAGAGCTAATAAATATTTCAAAATACCTACCTCAAAACAATTTGTAGAGAAGAGACATAGTACAAAATATCTTGTGAAAAAGGTTCTTATGTATGGTCTTCCCATCACTTTAAGTGCAGGGGTGCAAAATTTTGGAGCATTGGTAGATACAATAAATGCAAGAATAAGATTAGGGGTAGGAGGCTTTGAGAATGCTTCCATAGATACACTTATAGGACAATTAGGAAAATATCAGGCACTGGCTAATGTTCCCCTTGTTTTTATCACAGCAATAGGTACAGTTATGCTCCCAATTATAAGCAGAGCCCTTATCAATAAGAATAGAGATTTAATTAGAGAAAGAATTAGTTTTGCTTTTAAACTGGGATTTATAATCACCATTCCCGCAGGGATGGGACTGACAATTTTAAGCCATACAATATATAACTTTGTATACTATAACAGAACTGGCGGATATGAGCTTTTATATTATGGAGCCTTTATTACTGTTCTTATGGGAGTAATTCAGCTTCAAGCTACAATTCTTCAGAGCTTAAATAAATTTTATCCAGTGGTTATAACTTTACTAATAGGACTTACAATAAAAATTGGCTTAAACTATGTTTTAATTGCTAATCCAAGCATTAATATCTACGGGGCAATAATTGGTGGCTATATAGGATATGGAATTACCTTTCTATTAAATATAAGTCTCCTTAAAAGAACTATAAGAAGAAGAATAAATTACTTTTCTCTAGTTATAGGTCCACTTGCTGCTTCAGGTATTATGGGGATTGCAGTATATTTTGTAAATAAAATAGCTCTTTCACTCTTTGCTGGTGAAAACTCTGGGAGAATGATTTATGCCCTAATAACCCTACTAGCTGCTGCTGTTGGAGTATTGATATACTCCTTTGCATTGATTCTCATGGGTGTTATTACAAAGGAGGAGCTTAGAACTTCTGCTCCAAGGATATATAATAAGATTCCTAAATCAATAAAAAGAAGAATGAGATAAAAAAAGGTATTGCTTAAATATTGTTTAAGCAATACCTTTTAATATTTCCAGAGGAAAAGAACTATGCAGCAGCTTTCTTTGTAAAATAAATGGAAAGGATAAATAGTGAAAATCCCCAGGCTATAATAATTATACTCTTTAAAATTAAAAGTTCTGAGGATATAGTGTTATTTAGTATGGAAAGAATGTAATAAATAAGCACAGCAAAAAGAGCATAGATTATAATATTAGTCATTGAGGCTTCTAATTCATAATATTTTTTGATTTCATGTATATTTAAACCAATAGAAGTAAGGGACGATACTATCATTGTTATACCGTAACCTAGTATGTTGATTGTTGGAATAGCCGTTAATATATATAGAAGAGCAATCTCCAACAATGAAACAGCTACAGAATTTCTAAGGAGTATATTATGTCTACCGATGCCATTTAGTATACCATAGGTTGTTACTGAGGTATAAACGAAGGGGGCTCCATAAGAGACAAAGCGAATAAAGTGTCCTAAGTCATTCCTTTTAAATAGCATAAGACCTAAAGTGTCAGGTATAGTACTGCAAATCATAAGAGTACATACCCCTAGGATAAAGGAAAGTCTCAATACATCCTTAATTCGATCCTCAGAGGAGATATAATCCTTCTTACTGATACTCTTTGACAAATCTGGTATAAGTACAATATTTATTGAGCCTATAATAACCATCGGGAAAAATACAATGGTTGCTGCCATACCGCTGAACTTACCTATAAGGGAAAGGGCAGCGGTACCGGAAAATCCAGCAATGATCAATCTTCTTGGGATAAGTAGTGTTGACAAGGTAGCTAAAAGATTAGTGATTATTCCATTAACACATAAGGGTATAGATATGGAAAGAACATTATATAATAGCTGGGCTCGTCCTTCTGCAGGCTTTACACTAGTGGGTAAAGTATTTTTTGCAATTCGGTAATAGAGATAAAGGAGTAAAAGACTTATAAGCTCGCCAACACAAAGTGATGAATAAGCTATAGCAAGCTTTAACTCCATAGATTCTACTTTAAATACAACAAGGAGTAATATCATTACTATTATTCTTATACCTTTTTCAAAAATATCTATAATAGATGGAAGCATAACTTTGGATATGCCATAAAAAAAGCCTTTTAAAATATTCGAAAGAGTTATAAAAACCATAGCTGGACAGATAATCAAAAGAGCATAGGAAGTTCTTATATCCTTTATAACCTCTCCGCTTAAATATCCGTTTAATAAAAGAACTATTAACGTTACAGATAATGACCAAAAAACATTAAATATAAAGGTAGTGCTGACTGTTTTATAAAGGTTGGAAAGTTCACCCTTTTCATAATAGATAGCTGAAACTTTAGATAAGGCAGCTACCATACCGGCAGACATAATACAGATAAAGAGATTATAAATTGGCATCACAAGATTATATAAGCCAATACCTTCAGGTCCAAGGACTGATGAAAGAGTAATAGTAAAAATAAAGCTAAAGACCCCTGTCAAAAGGTTAGAGGCTGTGAGTATTACTGTGCTTTTGTAAAAATTGTCTCCCTTCATAAGCTTACCTCCTAATTTTGCTATCAATTAATAACTATTCCGTAGGAGGCTTATATATTCAGTTTTTGATGGAAATTAAAAAAATACCTATGATAATGAATATTTAATAAAAAATAAATGGACATAAAAGTATAACTGTGCTATAAGTAATAGATAATAATTATTATCAAGTGTAAATTACTATACTAATGATAACAAGGAAGTGAATTATATGGGTAGAAAAATCGAAAATACCTATGGAAGAATGATAAGAGGCGCTATGGTGGTGGCAAATCCTATAAAGAAATTTGCCGTTAAAACCCATTGTATAGTGCATAAATTTATAAATATACAGGCTGTTCAAATATTAAATAATGATGGATATAATGAGGTGGCAGAATTTTTCAGGAAGAATATTAAAGCTTTAAATGAAGGGGTTACTTGGGCTGATCAGGATTTCAAAAGCTCAAATCATTTTTATCATATTAAGAAGGAAAAAGGCTTATATGGCTTCTCTAATGCTCTAAATGAAGCTCTTAAGTATCACAACATGGCGGTAAACTTCTTAAAAGAAGGGAAGGATATGAACAAGTGCATGTTTTATTTAGGAGCTTCCTGTCATCTAGTACAGGATGCTACAGTTCCTCATCATGTAAATAACAAGCTACTAAAAAAACACAGGCAATTCGAGCTGTGGATTATCAGAAGACTTTTTAATGATTACTCTTTTGCAGTAGAAAAGGACATGATAAGATATCCTAATTTAGAGGACTATGTTAAGAAAAATGCCTTAGTTGCCTTTGAGGCACATGATGCCTATAATGATGTGGAGGACGTGGAAGAACGATACTACAGCATTTCTAAAAAAATTTTAAATCAAGCTCAGAGAAGTACCGCAGGATTTCTTCTTGATTTTTATGAAGAACATATACAAAATAGTGAAAAAAATAATTCCTTGAATTAAAGGAATTATTTTTTTTATGTAGAAAATACTATTTTAAGGAAATAGTTGGATAAGTTGGAGGTACTATAGATGGAAGAGGAGGCTTTAATAGATTTAAGGAGCTTTAGCTTAAAGGGAGATGTGTTAGATATAGGAAGGGATAATAATGGAATCATATATAATTATATAAAAAATTCTAAGGATGATATTATCGTAGACCTTGTGGAACTCCCTGAAGAAATAGAAGCTTTGAAAACTAAAACCCATGATAATGGAATACTTTTCTTTTTTTTAAGTACACTAAGGAGTAATAGGGAAAAAAAGGAGTTTTTAAAAGAACTGGCTTCTTATATTAAAGAGGATGGGGAACTTCTTCTATGGGATATAGAGAAGCGAGTTTTAAAACCATATAAAAAGAAAATAAAAATACTTTTAAAGAAAGAAGTAAGCAGGGAGATAACAATAATTGAAGCAGACCCATTATTAGCTTCTTCACTGAGAAATACAGAGGAGCTCATAAGAGAGGATTTCGAGCTCTTAGAATCAAAAAGTCATAATGGTATTTACCATATAAGAGCAAAGAGGAAAGGAAGAGATAATAATAATGCATAAGGTTTTATTAGTTGGTATTAATTCTCAGTATATTCACAGTAACTTAGCAATTAGATATTTGAAAGCTTATACCCAGGATCTTCCCTATGAAGTTATCCTTAAGGAATACACAGTAAATGATAGAATAGAAAATATTTTAGAGGATATCCTTTGTGAAAAGCCAGATATTATAGGCTTTTCTTGTTATATATGGAATGTAGAGTATGTTAATAGGCTAACTGTATTAATTAATAGCGTTAATAAGGATATTGAGATAATACTTGGAGGTCCTGAGGTGAGCTATGATGCACATAAAACCTTTGGAACTCTTCCCATAGACTATATTATTGAAGGTGAGGGAGAGGAAACCTATAGAGAGCTCTTAGAAGCAAAGCTTCTAAATAATAATATTGAAGAAATCCTAGGGCTATATTACAGGAAGGGAGAGGAGGTATTATATAAGGGACCTAGAAAGCTAATGGATATGAATAAGCTAATATTTCCATATAATTCTAAGGAGGATTTAGAGAATAAAATAGTGTATTATGAAGGCAGCAGAGGATGTCCTTTTAACTGCAAATATTGTCTATCTTCAACGGTGCACGGTGTTAGATTTCTAGATATAATCCGGGTAAAAAATGAGCTAGATTATCTAATAGATCACAAGGTGAAGCTGGTTAAATTTGTTGATAGAACCTTTAATTGTAATCATGCTTTTGCAAAAGAGATATGGGGGCACTTAATTGAAAGAAAAACAGATACGGTTTTTCATTTCGAAATATCAGCAGATTTATTAACAAAAGAGGAAATAGAACTTCTTAGAAGAGCACCTAAAGGAAGATTTCAATTTGAAGTGGGTGTTCAAACCACAGACTCTAAGGTATTAAGTAACATAAACCGAAAGGTGAATTTTGAAATTTTAGAGGAAAAGGTTAATGAGCTCCTGTCACTAAAAAATATACATCAGCATTTAGATCTAATTGCAGGTCTTCCAGAGGATACCCTTGATAGCTTTATTAAATCCTTTAATGATGTTCATTCTATAGAACCGGAAGTAATACAGCTTGGTTTTTTAAAGCTCTTAAAGGGCTCATCTATGAGGGAGGATTCCTCTAAATATAATATGGTATATTCTCCTTATCCACCTTATGAGATTCTAAAAACTAGTACTATGTCTTATGAAGATCTAATGGAGCTTAAAAGAGTAGAGGCTATGTTGGATAAATATTATAATAGTGGGAAGTTTAACACTGCTTTAAAATATCTAATTTTAAGGTTTTCAAAGCCCTATGATTTTTATAAATCCTTAGGAGACTTTTTCAAAAGAAAAGGATATTTTAAAAGGAGCTTATCAGGAAAGGAGTATTATAAGGTTTTAATTGATTTTTTTGAAGAAAGCTTTAAAGAGGAAAATATAGATAATTTAAGTGAATTAGTAAAATTTGATTTTCTCTCCTTTAATAAAAAGAGAGGTGTTCCAGATTACTTTCAAAAGAAGATAAGCAAGGCAGAAGAAATAGCCCTTAGAGAAAGATATAAGCTTAAGCATAATGAGGTTTATATAGATTTGTTTAGCATAGATATAAATAATTTTTTAAAAAGAGGAGTGTTAATAAATATTCCACAGTATATAATATTTGATTTGAAAAATGAAAATAATATCATTGATATGGTGTATAAAGATTACAAATAGAATTACGAAATTTATATTAAAATACCTTTAAAATTATATGGTTGTTAATAAAAAGTTTTATTGTTGAAAAATCCTTTTTTTATAGGTATAATTACTCTAGTATAAAGTAATTAATACTATATAAAGCATTAATTCATATTTTATTTAAAGATTTTTAAATTATTGCGGATAGGTGGTGAGATATTTGGCAATAGAAGCTATCAATGTAGTGAAAAAAGCGGAAGCCCAAGCAGAAGAACAAATTAAGAATGGAAAAGAGAGCAGTAAAGAAATAATTAATCAGAGTAAGGCAAAGGCAGAGAAAGCTTATAATGATATAATAGCTAGAGCTAAGCAGGAGTCAGAAAATTATTTTCAGAAAGCTAAGCAGGAGGGTGATGAGGAATCACTTCCTATTTTTAAAGCAGGAGAGAAAGAAGTTGAGGCGATTCTTAATACCTCCGAGAAGAAGCTAATAGAGGCTGTAAATTTAGTGATTGGGAGGATAGTGAATAATTATGGCGATAATTAAGATGAACAAATTTACTTTGCTGGCTCTTGAATCACAAAAGGAGGTACTTTTACGAAATCTTCAGCTCTTTCAGGGTGGAGAGTTTATTAATCTTCAGGAAGAGGAAAATCTACAAAATATTGATCAGCTGAGGGATCTTAACAAAGATACATTAAGCAAAAATTATGGAGACCTCCAGGAAAATATAATTAAAGTTAAATTTATTCTTGAGCTAGTGAATAATTATGCTCCAAGCAAGGGTGGTATTTTATCAATGTTTGATGATAAAAGAAGCCTTAGCTATGGAGAAATTGATAAAAAAGTTACTTCTCTAAATTGGCAGGAGGACTGGAAGGATCTTACTAACCTTGAACGCAGGCTTAGTGATATAGAAAATGAGAAAAATAGATTACAGGGGGAAATAAAGTTACTGGAAAAATGGAGTGGCTTTGATGCACCTTTTAGCTATTTAGAGGATCTTAGACAGTGTGCATATTTTATAGGCTCTGTAGCAAAGCAGCAGGAAGAAAAGCTAATAAATGATTTTAGCCATAATATTAATGCAGGCTATATAGAGTTAGTGGGAAGTGATGTGCAGGATAGTTATTTTTTTGCAATAACCACTAAGGAGCTTAGAGGAGAAGCAGAGGAAATTCTAAAACTAAATGGATTTATTCCTTATACCATAGTTTACAAAGAAAGTCCCGGTGAAATAATAAAGGATTATGGTAAAAAAATCAGTAACCTTCAGGATGAAAAGCAGAAAATAGAAAATAAGATAATAGCTTATAAGGATAAGATTTTAGATTTTCAGATGGTCTATGAATACTATAACACTTTGCTTTTAAGAATGGATGCTACTAAAAATTTTCTAAAAACTAACAATGTAGTCACCATATTAGGTTGGGTTCCTGAAGAAAATAAGGAAGAATTAAAGGAAGTTATCAAAGAGGATTTAGGAGATAACTTTTATATTTCTTTTGAAGAACCTAAGGAAGAAGAAATTTCACAAGTTCCTATAAAACTAAAAAATAATGGCTTTGTTTCCTCTTTTGAAGGCGTAGTTGAAATGTATAGCCTTCCTCAATATTCTGAAGTGGATCCAACACCATTAATGTCAGTTTTTTATTTTATATTCTTTGGAATGATGTTATCTGACGCTGGATACGGCCTTCTTATGGTAATAGCATCATCTATAGCTATAAAGCTTGTTAAGGATAAGAAAAAGGCTAAAAGCTATAAGCTTTTCTTCTTTGCAGGAATTTCAACAGTTATATGGGGAGCTATTTATGGAAGCTGGTTTGGAGATTTGCTGCCTAATTATTTAGGCATTAAGATACCTTATCTTATTGATCCGCCAAATAGCATAACAGAAATACTAGTGATATCTGTAATTTTTGGTCTTCTACATATATTTGTAGGCCTTGGAATTAAAGCTTATATGTATATAAAAGGTGGTATGTGGAAAGATGCAATCTATGACGTGGCAACATGGTATGCTGTGCTCATAGGAGCTATAATGATGCTTTTAGGTGTGGGTACAGCTGGATTGGTAATTTTAATCCTAGGACTTGTGGGCTTACTTCTAACTCAGGGAAGAAGCTATCCTTCAATAGGTGCAAAAATTGGTTGGGGAATTTATGGTGTGTATGGAGTTACTAGCTATCTAGGTGACATTGTTTCCTATTCTAGACTTATGGCTTTGGGACTCGCCACAGGCTTTATATCAAATGCCTTCAACTTAATAATTTCTCTTATTCCCAGTCCCTTTAGTTATCTAATGGCACCAGTTTTATTTGTTGTATTTCATACATTTAATTTATTAGTTAATGCTTTGGGGTCTTATGTACATGCTGCAAGACTCCAGTATCTTGAATTCTTTAATAAGTTCTATGAAGGCGGAGGAAAGAAATTTGAACCCTATAAGCTTTCAGAGGAATATATAAAAATTACTAAATAATCTAGGAGGAATAAAAATGGAATTTATAACTTGGTTAATGGAGAATAATGGAGGATTAATATTTGCCCTTATGGGTGCAGCTTTATCCATAGCACTATCAGGTATTGGTTCTGCTCGTGGTATAGGTATTGTTGGTGAGGCAGCTTCTGGACTTATGACTGAGGAGCCTGGTAAATTTGGTAAGACATTTATTTTGGTAGCTCTTCCAGGTACTCAGGGACTTTATGGTTTTGTTATAACATTAATGATTTTACTAAATGTTGGAGTTTTAGGTGGAAGTGCACCTGATTTATCTACTGGCTTTGCTTACTTCATGGCAGCTCTTCCTATAGCCTTTACTGGATGGAAGTCAGCTATTTTCCAGGGAAAGGTTGCAGCAGCTGGTATTCAAATTCTTGCTAAAAAGCCAAACGATGTTATGAAGGGTGTTATTTATGCAGTTATGGTTGAAACATATGCATTACTTGGCTTTGTTGCTTCTCTATTCATGGTATTAAACATATAAAGTTTGGAGTGTTGGCTGAATGTCAAATTTAGATAATATTGTAAATAAGATTCTCGAGGACTCTGCTTTAAAAAGTGAAGAACTGATAAAAGCTGCAAGAAAAGAAGAGGAAAGACTTATTAGCAGCAAAACTTCTGAAGCAAGACTCATAGAAAAGCAGATTCTTGATAAAGCTGCCCGAGAAAGTATTACTGCTAAGGAAAGAATATTATCCGGTGCCCAGCTTAAGGTAAGAAATGAAAAGTTAGAAGCAAAGCAATCTATTATAAATAAGGTTTTCCAAAAAGCTATTGATGAGCTAAACAATATGAAAAGAGAAGACCTAGAAAACTATATAATAGAAAGAATTGCCTCAATGAATATTACTGGAGAAGAAAAATTGATTCTAAGTAAAGGATATTTCGATTCTCTTGAAGAAGAAAAAAATGCTAAGTCCTCACAGAGCAACTTAGTAGAATTGGTAAAAGAGAAGCTTAGCTTAAACAAAGAAGAAAATGCTCTAATAAAAAGAATAAATGATGCTTTAAAAGCTAGAGGAAAAAAAGGAAGCATTAGCTTAAGCGGAGAGATAGGGAACTTTAAGGGTGGCTTTATTTTAGAAAAAGACGGAATTCAAATAAACAATACCTTTGAAGCCTTAGTAAATAGCTTAAGGGATGAGCTTCAATATGACATAGCAAAAAAACTATTTGATTGAGGAGGGATAACCAATGGATAAAATGCTCTTTAACCAGGTAATCCCAAGATTGAGAGTTAGGGAAACTAGGCTTCTTGATAAGGCTAAGCTTGAAAGGATGATTGATGCTCCTACAGCTGAGGAAAGTCTTAAGGTGCTACAGGAGAGCGATTATGCTCCCTATCTCAGCGCATTAAAGAGACCGGAGGAATATGAATATATTCTTAAAGAAGAGCTTAAAGAGGTATATAATACTCTTTATAAGATGGTTCCGGTAAAAGAAGTGGTTGATTTCATGAGCCTCAAATATGATTATCATAATTTAAAGGTTCTTCTAAAGGGAAAATTTGTAGAAAAAGATTTTTCATTAATGCTAGCCCCTGTTGGAAGTATCGATATATCAACATTAAAAATGATTATAGATACTGAAAACTATCAGGAACTAACCCCAATAATGAAGGAAGCCATTGTTGAGGCATCTGAGGATTATGAAGTTTCCAAGGATCCTCAAAATGTAGATATTATATTAGATAAACATCTGTTCCAAGAAATGCTTAATCTTGCGGAAAAATTAGAAGAGGATTATCTTAAGAATTATCTTGTATCCTTAATTGATCTTACTAATATAAAGATATTATTAAGAATTAAAAGTCAAGATAAGAGTAGGGATTTTTTAAATAAAGCACTGATATCCGGAGGAAAGCTTGATAAAGACAGACTCTTTAATTTATTTAGTGATGCAACAGATAATATTCCTAATCGTTTATCC
>JAEXZL010000086.1 GCA_023451395.1 Bacillota bacterium
GCCTGGGGTAGCCCTTACAACTGATATAATAGTAGGTTTTCCCGGCGAAACAGAAGAGGATTTTGAAGATACCCTTAGTCTTGTTAAAGAAGTAGAGTATGATTCAGCTTTTACTTTTATTTATTCTAGAAGAAAATATACTCCTGCTGACAGGATGGAGAATCAAATAGATGATCAGGTTAAGCATGAAAGATTTAATAGATTGGTTCAGCTAGTAAATGAAATTTCTGCAAAGAAAAATAAAGAATATGAGGGAAGAACCGTTGAAGTATTAGTAGAAGGTGAAAGCAAAAACGATAGCAGTAGACTGACTGGAAGAACAAGAACTGGTAAGCTTGTTAACTTTACTGGAGATAAAATTAATATAGGTAAGCTTACTATGGTACACATAACAAAGGCTCAATCCTTCTCACTTACTGGAGAAGAAGTAAAATAACAAAAAGCTCTTATTAAAGAGCTTTTATACTTATAAGGAGGGGGTGTAGATATGGCATTAACACCAATGATGCAACAATATTTAGAGATAAAAGATAAATATAAGGATTGTATACTATTCTTTAGGCTTGGTGACTTTTATGAAATGTTCTTTGAAGATGCAGAAAAGGCATCTAGAGAGCTAGAACTTGTATTAACGGGAAGAGATTGCGGATTGCCTGAAAGAGCCCCTATGTGTGGAATACCATATCATGCTGCAAGTTCTTATATAGGAAGATTAATAAATAAGGGCTTTAAGGTGGCAATATGTGAACAGGTTGAGGATCCAGCTTTAGCTAAGGGGATAGTAAAAAGAGATGTGATAAAGGTTGTAACACCAGGAACCTTTAATGAGGACAGTTATTTAGAAGAAGATAAAAATAATTTCATTATGAGTCTCTATGGAGATAAGATAAAAGGAAAAGCTTCAGTAAGCTATGTAGATATAACTACCGGAGAGCTATATACATCAGAACTTTCTTTAGCATCAGAAAAGCTCTTAGATGAAATATATAAAATAATACCTAGGGAGATTATAATCACAGAAGAGCTTTATGAAGAGTTAATACCTTTCCTTGAAGTGAACAATTTGTATATCAATAAACGAGATAACAGCTTCTTTATGGATACTGAGGGTGTACTTAAAGAGCAGTTAGATACAGAAGAATTCAATGGTACTATTATGGAAGCTTCAATATCAGCTCTGCTAAAATATATACTTGAAACTCAAAAAACCTCTCTATCTAATATAAATAAAGCTATAAGATACTATGCTGAAGAATATATGGCTATTGATATAAATTCAAGGAGAAATCTAGAGATAACAGAAACTCTTAGAGAGAAGAGTAAAAAGGGATCCCTTCTTTGGGTTTTAGACAAGACCACCACAGCCATGGGAGGAAGAAATATAAGAAGGTGGATAGAAGAGCCTCTTATTAATAAAAAGAGAATTGAAAATAGATTAGATGCCGTGGAAGATCTCTATAATAACATTACAGTAAGTGATGACCTTAAAGAGAATCTAAAAAAGATATATGATATAGAAAGGATCTCTGGTAAGATAGCGGCAAAGAGTGTAAATGCTAGGGAGCTTATATCATTAAAGAATTCATTGTATAATATACCTTCAATAAAGCAAATAATAGGAAATCTCCCTTCCAAGGAATTTAAGGAGCTTAATAATAGGCTAGAGGATTTAGGTGAGGTAGTGGAATTAATAGAGGCATCCATAAAGGATGATCCTTCTATAGCCTTAAAGGAAGGTAATATAATAAAAGATGGCTATGACAGCTCTATTGATGAACTTAAGGAGGCTAAACTTAAGGGAAAGGGATGGATTGCTGGCTTAGAGGTTAAAGAAAGAGAAGAAACAGGAATAAGGTCTCTAAAGGTAGGCTTTAATAAAGTTTTCGGTTATTATATAGAGATAAGCAAGGCTAATTACTCTCTAATACCTGAGGGTAGGTATATAAGAAAGCAAACATTGGCAAATGCAGAGAGATTTATCACAGAAGAGCTTAAGGATATGGAAAATAAAATCCTGGGAGCGGAGGAAAAGCTTATACAGCTTGAGTATGATGCCTTTATATCAATACGGGAAAGAATAGAAGCGGATATTGATAAAATAAAAAAGGCTGCATCAATCATTGCACAGATAGATACACTTTTAGCCTTAGCTACTACAGCCAGAGAAAATAATTACATAAAACCTAAAATAAACACTTCAAATATAATTGAAATTAAAGATGGTAGACATCCAGTGGTGGAAAAAATGATTCCTAAGGGAACCTTTGTTGCTAATGATTGTAGGCTTGATACTACTGATAGTCAGCTCCTCATTATAACAGGTCCTAATATGGCAGGTAAGTCAACCTATATGAGACAGATTGCATTAATTTCTATTATGGCCCAGATAGGTAGTTTTGTACCTGCCAGTGAGGCTAATCTTTCAATTAATGATAAAATATTTACTAGGATAGGTGCATCGGATGATTTAGCAGGGGGTAAGAGTACCTTTATGGTTGAGATGACCGAGGTATCTAATATATTAAAATATGCAACGAAGGACAGCCTTGTTATATTAGATGAGGTAGGAAGAGGTACCAGTACCTATGATGGTTTAAGCATTGCATGGGCAGTAATTGAATATCTATCTGGAGAAAATAGTTTAGGCTGTAAAACACTTTTTGCTACCCACTACCATGAGCTAACACAATTAGAGGAAAAGATAAAAGGAATAAAAAACTATTCTGTTGCTGTAAGGGAAGTTAGCAATACAATAGTCTTTTTAAGAAAGATTATATCTGGAGGTGCAGATCAGTCTTATGGTATTGAGGTAGCAAAGCTTGCAGGAATTCCTGAAGAGGTTATTTTAAGAGCTAAGGAGATATTAGTTACCTTAGAAGGGAATAAAGAGATAGCTATTGAGGATAGCAAAGAAGGGCCTAAGAAGAAAAAGGAACAAAATGTTCAAATTGGACTATTAGATTACGAAAAAGATAATCTAATAGATTATATAAAAGAGTTAGATGTATTAAACATTACTCCTATGGAGGCTATGAATATACTGCATAAAATATCAAAGGATGCTAAGTCCTTAATTTAGGCGGTGATTAGTATTGAAAAGAATTAACTTATTAGACGAACTGATATCTAATAAAATTGCTGCAGGAGAAGTGGTAGAACGACCGGCTTCAGTAGTAAAGGAACTTGTTGAAAATAGTATAGATGCTAAAGCAAAGCATATTACTGTGGAAATAGAAGAGGGTGGAGAGAATCTAATAAGAATATCTGATGATGGTGATGGAATTCATCCAGATGATATAGAAAGAGCTTTTCTTCCTCATGCTACTAGTAAAATAGCAGAGGCAGAGGATTTGTTTAATATAATCACCCTAGGCTTCAGAGGTGAGGCGTTAGCAAGTATAGCTTCGGTTTCTAGAGTGAAGCTATTTTCTAAGATAGAAGAAGCTCTAGGTGGTAAGGAAGTTGAATACAATGGTGGAATTAAACAGGGACTCTATGATACTCCTATGAATAGAGGTACGATAGTTGAGGTTAGAGATTTATTTTATAATGTACCAGCAAGAAAGAAATTTCTTAAAAGCACTTCTAGAGAAGCTGCTCTAATAGGAGATATAATAAATAGAATAGCTCTGGCAAATCCTGATATTGCTTTTAACTACATAAATGGAGGTAAGAATCAATTCACCTCCTATGGAAATGGAAATTTAAAGGATGTAATTAGATCAGTATATGGTAAAAAGATACAGGGAAATTTAATATCTTTTGAAAAGTATGGTGATGAGCTTTCTATATATGGTTTTATAGGAAATTCAGAAATAAGTAGGGGATCAAGAAACAATCAATCTATTTATGTAAATAAAAGATATATTAAGAGCAGGCTAATAACCGCAGCTGTAGAGAATGCCTTTAAATCTTTTGCAACGGTTAATAAATTCCCATTCTTTATTTTATTTATTGATATATATCCTGAGCTTATTGATGTAAATGTTCATCCAACAAAGGCTGAGATAAAATTTAAGGACGAAAGATTTATTTTTAAGCTAGTATTTGATTGTATTCATGAGGCTATAAAGCAAGAGGTTAAGGATAGCTTTATTCTTCCTGAGGAAGAGGAGATAGTTCATGAAGAAAAGGAAGTGCCTATTACCTTTGATTTTACTAAGGAAGGCTCCTATAAGCTAATAGAATACAAAAAGGATGATACTCCTATTAATGAAAGTATTAAAGAGAAAGTTAATGAAAGTATTAAAGAGAAAGAAGTTAACTTTGATATTTCAAGGGAAAAGACCTTTGTTACACTTCCTGTGGATCTCAAGAGGAGTGAAAAGGGAGAGGATTTACCCTTTGAGGAAAAAGCTCCCTATAAAGAAAAACCAGCCTTGGATTTTTCATCCATAAGGATATTAGGGCAATTTGATAAGACATATATAGTAGGAGAATACAATAAAACTTTATATCTTATTGATCAACATGCTGCTCATGAAAAAATAATGTTCGAAAGATATACAAAAGAGATTCGAGATCATAATGTTGTAATCCAGCCATTACTTATTCCAATTGTTATTGAATTGGAGGTAGATGATTACTATTATTTTATAGAAAATAAAGAGCTTTTTAATTCTTCAGGTTTCACCATTGAGGAGTTTGGAAATAACACTATTATAATAAAGGAATTTCCTTATGTAATTGGAAAATCAAACTGTAAGGCTCTCTTTTTAAGTATTTTGGATAATTTAAAAAATATGGGTAGCGGTAAAACTGAGGAGTATAAATATGATACTATAGCTAGAATGGCATGCCGGTCTGCTGTAAAAGCTCAAGAGGAACTTACAACTCTAGAAATGAAACAGCTTTTAATAGATTTAAGTAACTGTGAGGAGCCATTTAACTGCCCCCATGGAAGACCTACAATTTTGAAGCTTTCCTTATACGAAATGGAGAAGCTTTTTAAGAGGATTCAATAACATCATAATTATTATGTTAACTGAGGTGGTAAAAATAAATAATAAACTTGTAATCATAGCAGGTCCTACAGCAGTTGGCAAAACAAATATCTCAATAATGCTTGCGGAAAAATTAAAAACTGAAATAGTATCTGCTGACTCTATGCAGATCTATAAATATATGAATATAGGCTCAGCAAAGGTGACAGAGGAAGAGAAGAGAGGGATTAAGCATCATCTAGTAGATATTGTAGATCCTAAGGAGGAGTTTAGTGTATCTCAATATAAATCTCTAGCGAAGGAAGCTATTGAAAACTGTCAGGAGAGAGATATAACTCCTTTACTAGTGGGGGGAACTGGCTTGTATATAAACTCTCTTATATGTAATCTTTCCTTTACAGAAAGCGCCAAGGATGATGAATATAGGATGTATTTAGAAATGTTATCAAAAGATAAGGGAAAAGAGCATGTTCATGATATGCTAAAGCCTATTGATGCGATTAGCTATGAAAATATTCATCCTAATAACTTAAAGCGGGTAATAAGGGCGCTGGAGGTGTATAAGCTCACAGGTAAGCCTTTCAGTTCCTTTAGGGAAGAAGAATTATACCACTGCCCTTATGATTTGTTTTATTATGTTCTTAATATGGACAGAGATAGTTTATATAATAGAATTAATAAAAGAGTTGATCTGATGCTTGATGAGGGACTTCTAAAAGAAGTAGAAGAGCTTTTAGACTATGGATGTGATGAAACTATGCAGTCCATGAAGGGCATTGGATATAAGGAGTTAATCGAATATTTAAAGGGAAGAAGAAGCTATAGTGATGCTGTAGAGAGCATAAAGCAGGGAAGTAGAAATTATGCTAAAAGACAGCTAACCTGGTTTAGAAAGGACCCAAGAGCTCTATTCATAGATAAGGATAGTTACCCCAATGAAGAGGCTATAGTAGCCAAGATTTTAAGTGACATAAATAAAGCTTAGAGGTATAATATATTTAAAATTATATTTAGATATCGGAGGTTTATAATGAATAAAACAGCTAATAACTTACAAGATATTTTCTTAAATAATGCCAGGAAGAATAAAATACCATTAACTATATATTTGACAAATGGATTCCAATTAAGAGGAAGTGTAAAAGGTTTTGATAGCTTTACAGTAGTATTAGACTGTGACGGAAAGCAGATGCTTATATATAAGCATGCAATATCAACTATTACACCGATAAAGCCAATTTTATTCAGTAATTTTTCCGGTGAAGAGGAAAACGAATAGTATTTTTAAAGGGCAAATCGAAGGGTTTGCCCAAATTTTATTTTTCGGAGGAAGAGATGTTAAAGGAAACAAAGGAATTTTTAAAGAAGAGATTTAATATTCAAGAAAGTATTTTTGATTTGGTAGATAAGAGCATTGAAGATATTAAAGAGGTAGAAGAAGCTATAAATGAAATAAAAGAGTACAATCAATTAAAGGTAATAAGTGCTTTCCAGGAGGAAAGAATAAGCGAAAGTCATTTTACAAATTCCTCTGGTTATGGCTATGGAGATATAGGTAGAGATACTCTTGATAGGGTGTATGCAAGAATTTTTAGCGCGGAAGAGGCTTTAGTTCGTCCTCATTTTGTAAATGGTACACATGCAATTACCGCAGCTCTCTTTGGTGTATTAAGACCAGGGGATACTCTGTTATCAGTTTGTGGTAAGCCTTATGATACCTTAGATAATGTCATAGGAATTACAGATGATAAGGATATAGGCTCCTTAAGAAATTACGGAATCAAATATAAACAGATTGATCTTACAAAGGAAGAAAAAATAGACTATCCTGCAATTAAGAAGGTTCTTGAAAATGATAGTACTATTAAACTTGTACATATACAAAGATCTACCGGCTATGGTTGGAGGGAAGCTCTTACTATTAGCGAAATAGAAAAGTTGAATATGTTTGTGAAGAATATAAAACCAGAGATATTTACTTTTGTAGATAACTGCTATGGGGAGTTCGTTGAAACAAAGGAACCAACAGATGTAGGAGTGGATTTAATTGCTGGCTCACTTATAAAGAATATTGGAGGAGGTATAGCTCCAACAGGAGGCTATATTGCAGGTAAAGCAGCATTAGTTCAGCAGGCATCTTTTAGATTAACGGTTCCTGGAATAGGAGGGGAGTGCGGATCAACCTTTGGTGTCATGAGACAGATGTATCAGGGATTGTTTTTAGCACCTCATATAACTATGGAAGCTGTAAAAGGAGCTATTTTGTGTTCTAGGGTAATGGAGCTTTATGGCTTAGAGGTTTTGCCTAAATATAATCACAAAAGAAGTGATATTATACAAGCAATAAAATTTAATGATAAGGATAAGCTTATAAAATTCTGTAAGGGAATACAAAAAGGGTCTCCAATAGATTCTTTTGTGGAATGTGAGCCTTGGGATATGCCTGGCTATAAGGATCAGGTAATCATGGCAGCAGGAGCCTTTGTTCAGGGTGCATCTATTGAATTGTCCTGTGATGCTCCTATACGTGAACCGTATATTGCATATCTTCAAGGGGGATTAACCTTCGAACATGTGAAAATAGGATTAATGATAGCTTTATCTCTTATGGAGAAGTAATAATTAAGATAGAAAAGATAAAACGAACGGATAACCGTTCGTTTTAGTATTTTCTATAAAGGCTTACTAATCTACCTAATATGCTGCAGTTTTTAACTAAAATAGGTTCCATAGTCTTATTTTCCGGTTGAAGCCTTATATGATCCTTCTCTTTGTAAAAGGTTTTTATAGTAGCCTCATTATCGATAAGAGCAACAACTATTTCACCATTTTCTGCAGTATTTACTTTTTCTATAATTGCGTAGTCACCATCTAGAATTCCTGCTTCTTCCATAGAACTTCCGGAAACCCTAAGTACAAATAAATCTTTATCATGTTTTACGTAGTTCATAGGAAGAGAAAAATAATCATCGATATTTTCTGTGGCAAGTATGGGAATGCCAGCGGTAATATTGCCAACAACAGGTATATCTACAAGCTCTCTTTTAATTGTAGCAAACTCCGTTATTTCTAGGGCTCTAGGCTTGGTAGGGTCTCTTTTTATCATACCCTTTTTTTCTAATCTTTTTAAATGTCCATGAACAGTAGAAGTGGATTTTAGTTCCACCGCCTCACAAATCTCCCTAACAGAAGGAGGATAACCTTTTGCTTCGGTATATTGCTTTAAAAACTCGTAAACTTCTTTTTGTTTATCTGTTTTTACTTCTGACATAATCACTTCACCTCGCTATTAATAAATATTATACCATATAGGAGTAAAATAATCAAACTTATGTTCTCCTTTTGTTGCCTATTTTAATGTTATTTGATATAATAATGAAATAACAGAAGGAGGGGAGAGAATGGACAAAAAAGATAATAGCTTTGAGAAAGAAATGGATTTTCAAATGCCTGATTTTCCTGAAGATGAAACCCCTTGGGAGTTTATTGAAGATATACCCGGTCTTAGCGAGCTTTTAGAGGATGAAGATTCAGGAGATCTTATAATCGAAGAATATCCTGGGTTATATAGATTGAAAAAGAAAGATGAAAAGTAGCGGCTATAGCAATATAGCCGCTATTATTATATGACTAAAGATCTTTTAAAGGATTTGAATTTACCGCTTCTCTGAGTCTTTCATCATCTATATGAGTATATATTTGAGTTGTAGATATATTTTCATGTCCTAATATCATTTGGAGACTTCTTATATCTACATTTCCATGCTTGTACATTAAAGTTGCTGCTGTATGTCTCAATTTATGAGGGGTATATTTATTGTAATCTAAGCCGGCATTATTAGTATATTTTTTTACTAATCGTTCTACAGTGCGTTTGTTGATTCTACGGTTTTTTGAGCTTATAAAAAGGGCGTTTTTTTCCTCAGGAGGAACTTTAGAAGCATCTCTAACCTTTAAATAATCTTCAATGGACCTTAAGCAAGCTTGGTTTAAGTAGACAGTTCTTTCTTTATTTCCTTTTCCGATTATACTTAGGGTATCACCTTTGATTTCATTTAAATTTATGCTGCAAAGCTCTGATAGTCGCATTCCACAATTTAAGAATAAGGTCAATATGCAATAATCTCTGTAATAATTCTTATCTGTTTCGTCCATATTTAAAAGGAGTTTTTTACTTTCATCCAGAGTTAAATACACGGGATGCCTCTTATTTATTTTAGGTGATTCCAGCTCAGATGCTGGATTGTCATCAATAATTTTAGCTTTTCCATGAAGATACTTGAAAAAGGATTTTAAGGTGGCAACCTTTCTAGCTTTTGCGTAGCTTCCGTTATTTCTGTATTTTTCTGTAAAAGCTATAAAGGCATATAAATCCGACAAATCTATATCCTTAATAAAAGCTTTATCTATATCTTTTATTGGGATTTCATCAAATTCTATATCGTTATTAACTTTACCTTTATACACCATTAGGAATCTGAAAAATAAAGTAAGATCAACTTTATATGCTTCAACTGTATTTGGAGATTTGCCCTTAATAGTAGTTAAATAATTTAGAAATTCATTCATAGCTCTGGGATAAATATTTTCTTTAATTGTATTCAATGGATATTTCATTAAAAAAACCTCCTAAAAGGGGTATTTAAGTATATGCTTATATAATAGAACAAAATTAGCCTTAAGTAAATGCAAATTTAACATCTAACGTCGCTAAATGTATATTTAGCGACGTTATTTTGATGTTATTTTATTAGTATTTTACTATAATTCCTCTACTCTTTCTTCAAATTAATACAAAAAAATGATTTTAACCAAAAAGTAAATTTTAAAAAATTATTATAGTAGCTTATTATGACTAAATAATTTTTAAAATTTCTTTTTATGACAGATTTAAAAAATATTTTTGTATTTCATGGTTTATTTTAATAAACTTTGTTTGCTTCTATATTTATTTGCTATACATCTTTATTGAATAATTATTTAGTTGATTATGTGGTTTATTTGTTACTATTTACAAATTCCATATTCATAAACAAAATCTTCCCTTATCCACAGGTAAATTGTGGAAAAAAATAAAGGCACCAGTTTTCTGGTACCTTTATAATTAAATTTTATACATTTATATTTGCTTCTAAACCTAAAATTTCTTTATTATCTTTAATAATAGGATTAACAACTTCATTTATAAAATCTGTAACTTGGCTTGGAGCTCTTCCAATAAAGTTCTTAGGATCTAGAATTTCAGCCAGATGCTCCTTTGAAATATTAAAGATACTATCCCTAGAGATTCTGTTAATTAAATCATTTTCCCGGCCCCAGATTTTAACCTCTTCTGCCGCTGCCATAGAATGAACTCTAATAGCTTCATGAAGTTCCTGTCTATCTCCTCCCCGTTTTACTCCTTCCATTATTATGTTTTCTGTAGCCATAAAAGGAAGCTCGCTATTTACATGGGATGCTATTACCTTTTCGTATACCACAAGATTACTGGATATATTTATGTAAAGATCTAAAACTCCATCTAATGCTAAGAATGCTTCTGCCACTGCAATTCTCTTATTAGCTGAATCATCTAAGGTTCTTTCAAACCACTGAGTGGATGCGGTTATTGCTGGATTTAGGGAGCCCACGATTATATGTCTTGATAAGGCACTAATTCTTTCAGAGCGCATAGGATTTCGTTTATAGGCCATAGCCGATGAACCTACCTGATTTTTTTCAAAGGGTTCCTCTATTTCTTTCATGCTTTGTAAGAGTCTTATGTCATTACTGAATTTATATGCTGATTGGGCAATTTCAGATAAGGTATTTAGTACTATTGAATCAATTTTTCTTGGATAAGTTTGACCTGTAACAGCATAGCTGTTTTCGAAGCCCATTTTTCTAGATACTAGCTTATCTAATTCTTTAACTTTTTCTTCATCATTATTAAATAAAGCCATAAAGCTAGCTTGGGTACCAGTTGTTCCCTTCACTCCTCTTAGCTTCAATTTTTCTATTACATAATCTAAGTTTTCTAAATCAATAACTAAATCTTGAATCCATAGTGTTGCTCTTTTTCCTACAGTGGTAAGCTGAGCTGGTTGATAATGGGTGAAGCCTAAGGTAGGTAAATCCTTATATTTGTTAGCAAAGTCTGATAACTTATAAATAACATTTATGAGCTTTTTTCTAATTAGAAGTAGAGCTTCTTTCATAACTATAATATCTGTATTATCTCCTACAAAGCAGCTGGTGGCTCCAAGGTGGATAATCTTTTTTGCTTTAGGGCATTGAAGGCCATAAGCGTAAACATGGCTCATTACGTCATGCCTAATTTCTTTTTCTTTTTCTTCTGCATCCTGGAAGTTGATGTTACTGATATTACTTCTTAGCTCATCTAACTGTTCATTGGTAATATTAAGACCAAGCTCCTTTTCAGACTCTGCTAAGGCAGTCCATAGCTTTCTCCAGGTAGTAAATTTTTTTTCTTCTGAGAATAAATAGCTCATTTCTTTTGATGAATACCTTGAATTTAAAGGTGAGTTATAGACAGTTTTCATGTTATACTTCCTCCCTGTAAAATGCTTAATAACAAGAGTATTATATCATATTTTATATTATGGATTGTTCTATTTTTTATTTATTATAATATAATTTATTAAATTATATTATACTTGGAGGAGTAGGAATGTTTAAATTAAGTCCATTAGATAAAATTTCTTTTATTTTGGTAATGATAGGTGCGCTTAATTGGGGATTAATAGGTCTCACTAATATAGACCTCGTGGAGGTTATTTTTGGGAACATACCATTAATTCAAAGAATCATATATATAATTATTGGGGCTGCAGCTATTGATATTATCGTACTTTTGCTCAAGAATAGATTTGCATCAGGAGCTTTTAAAAGGTAGGAGATTTAATAACAATAAAAAAACAAGAGATCACAATGAAGTGACCTCTTGTTTTCTATTCTTCTAAAGAATCAATAAGCTTAGCTACTTCTTCAGCAGCAAGTGTTTCATCATCACCTGAAGCTATAACAGTGATTTTTGAATCCTTTGTTACTCCAAGGGAAAGCACACCAATAAGGCTTTTAACATTTGCTTTTTTACCATTAAATTCGATGCTAACATCTGATTTGAAAGATGAAGCTTTTTTTACAAGTAATGTAGCCGGTCTTGCGTGTAAACCGGTAGCATTCTTTACGACTACTTCCTTAGAAACCATTCTAAACACCTCTCTGCATTCATTATTTTAATTAGACTTTGAATAAAAATTTAACTTATTATATTATAAACATTATTTTAGTCAATTACAATACTTTAATCTAATTTAAGAGTAATATCCATAAATTTATCATTGGCCTTATCTGCTTTATAATTTATATCAATATTTTCTATAAGTTCAGGATTAGTTATAACAATAGGTGTTATTGTTGAAGAAAAGTGCTCTACATACTCTCTGTCAAAAAATAATATTTTATCTCCAGCCTTAACCTTATCTCCTACCTTAACATATGTTGCAAACCCCTTCCCTTCTAACTTTACAGTATCTAGTCCTACATGAATTAATATTTGAAGACCTTCTAATGTTCTTATAGCTATAGAATGCTTTGCCTCATATAATAATACTATTTCTCCATCTATAGGGGAATAAATATAATTGTCCAGAGGTTTTATTGCAGCTCCTTCCCCTAACATTTTACTATTGAACAGGTAACTATTTACTTCTGAAAGTGGAATTACGGAACCACTTAAAGGTAAACTTAATTGAATTTTTTTACTCATGAAAAATCCTCCTTTAATTTCTAATATAATTAGTATAGATATTATTATTGTATTTCGTTTATAAAAGCTTGTATTCTTTTTATTCCTTCTCTAATATTTTCTTCTGAGGTTGCATAAGATAATCTCATATAACTATCTAAGCCAAAGGCTATACCTGGTATAACTGCTACTTGCATGTATTCTAGTAATGCAGCTGCGAAGCTCATGGAGTCATTTAGCTTTTTATCCCTAAAGGTTTTTCCATAAAAGGCACCAATATTGACCATAATGTAAAAAGCACCCTGTGGTTTTATAATTGAAATGTTCTCTATGTATGAAAAGAGATCTATCATTATATCTCTTCTGCGGGCAAATTCCGATACCATTGATGATAAATTATCCTGAGGGCCCTTAAGAGCCTCTAAAGCAGCATATTGAGCGATGCTAGTAGGATTAGATGTAGTATGACTTTGAATACTGCTCATTAATGATATAATTTCTTTAGGTCCTGCAGCATATCCTATTCTCCAACCAGTCATTGCATAGGCTTTGGAAACACCATTTACCACAATAGTTCTTTTGTAGGAATCTTCATTTAAGCTTGCAATACTAATATGATAATTATTGTCATAAATAAGCTTCTCGTATATCTCATCTGAAATAATTATTAAATCATGCTTTTTTGCAAAATCAGCAAGAAGTAACAACTCTTCTTTAGAATAAATAGTACCAGTGGGATTGTTGGGACTATTTATGATTACTGCCTTTGTTCTTTCGGTAACCATATTTTCTAAAGCCTGTATTGTATATTTATAATCCACTTCCTCACTACACTTTACAAACACTGGTACTCCACTATAGAGCTTTATTAGCTCAGGGTAGCTTACCCAAAAAGGAACGGGTACTAGCACTTCATCACCAGGATTTAAGATAGCTTGAAATATGTTAGACAAGCATTGTTTTGCTCCAGTGGAAATAATTATTTGATTATCCTCATAGTTGAGATTATTATCTTTATAAAACTTATCCTTTATAGCTCTTTTAAGCTCTATTATACCTGAAGCAGGTGTATATTTTGTTTTACCTTCATTTATAGCCTTTATTGCTTCTTCTCTTATATTTTCAGGAGTATTAAAATCCGGTTCTCCAGCCCCGAAGCTTATTACATTTATACCTTTTTCTTTGAGTTGCTTAGCTTTAGCGGTGATTGCAAGGGTTAATGATGGAGAAAGTTCTCGTGATACCTTTGATAACTTCATTTTCATCCTCCCATTTTAATTTCAATTTTACAATTAGTTTTAATATAACATTTAATAATTATATTGTAAATATTACAAAATAAAAGGGCATGAGCCCCTTTACTATCTAGGTTGAATTATTAGTTTTATCGCAGTTCTTTCCTCACCATCTATTTCTATATCAGTAAAGGCAGGGACGCATACTATATCCTTGCCACTGGGAGCTATAAACCCTCTAGCAATAGCAATAGCTTTAACTGCCTGGTTTATTGCACCTGCACCCACTGCTTGTATTTCTACAATATTCTTTTCTTTAATGATAGCTGTTAGTGCCCCTGCTACTGAATTTGGATTGGATTTAGTTGATACCTTTAATACTTCCACTCTTATTACCTCCTAATAGCGTTTTCTGTCAAAAATCGTTTACATATAAATATAAGGTAAAATTACCTATAGGTGTATATTCTACATAAAAACAAAAATACCTTTAGAAAAAGTGATAAAAAAATAAAATGAGAAATTTTGAATAAAAAAATACATTTTGTAAAAACAAAATGTATTTTAAAATAATATTATTTTGCATAATCAATAGCACGGGTTTCTCTGATTACGTTAATTTTAATTTGGCCTGGATATTCGAGTTCATCTTCGATACGTTTTACTATGTTTCTTGCCATTTCGATAGAGCCTGCATCATCTACCTGTTCCGGCTTAACCATAATACGAATTTCTCTACCTGCCTGTATAGCAAAGGATTTTTCAACTCCTTCATAAGAATTAGCGATTTCCTCTAGCTTTTCTAATCTCTTAATATAGGCTTCTAAGGTTTCTCTTCTAGCGCCAGGTCTCGCTGCTGATATAGCATCAGCTGCTTGAACTAATACTGCTTCAAGGGATTGCATTTCTACATCGCCATGATGGGCTGCAATAGCATTGATAACTATTGGAGATTCATGATATTTCTTTGCTAAATCTCCTCCGATTAATGCATGTGGTCCTTCATATTCATGGTCTACTGCTTTACCTATGTCATGAAGAAGTCCTGCTCTTTTAGCTATTGTAGGATCTAAACCTAACTCTGAGGCCATCAATCCTGCTAAATGAGATACTTCTATTGAATGTTTAAGTACATTTTGTCCATAGCTTGTTCTGTACTTCAATCGTCCTAATAATTTAATAATTTCAGGATGAACTGCATTAATTCCAGTTTCAAAGGTAGCCTGTTCTCCTTCTTCCTTTATTTCATTATCAAGGTCTTTCTTTGCTCTTTCAACCATTTCTTCTATTCTTGCAGGATGAATTCTTCCGTCTACAATGAGCTTCTCTAGAGCTAATCTTGCCACTTCTCTTCTAATAGGATCGAAGCTTGAGAGTATTACAGCTTCAGGTGTATCATCAATAATTAAGTCAACACCTGTTAGTGTTTCAAGGGTCCTTATATTTCTACCTTCCCTACCAATTATTCTTCCCTTCATTTCATCGTTAGGAAGAGAAACTACATGAACTGTGGTTTCTGATACATGGTCAGCTGCACATCTTTGTATAGCTGTCGTAATAATTTCTCTTGCTTTCTTTTCAGCCTCTTCTTTGGCTCTGGATTCCACTTCTTTTATCATTATAGCTGCATCATGTTTTATTTCTCTGTTGATTTCATCTAGCAATATCTGTTTGGCTTCATCTGTGGACAATCCTGAAATTCTTTCTAGCTCTTGTCTTTGTTTAAGGTATAAATCTTGAACACTGTTTTCTAGATTTTGAATTTCCTGTGTCTTTTTGTTTAATGCATCTTCTTTTTTCTCGATTAAATCACTTTTTTTATCTAGAGATTCCTCTCTCTGGATAAGTCGTCTTTCTAGTCTTTGAACTTCATTACGCCTTTCGCGAATCTCTTTATCAAAATCTGCTCTCAGCTTATGAACCTCTTCCTTTGCTTCTAGGATAGATTCTTTTTTCATTGCTTCAGCTTGTTTCTTTGCATTCTCTAAAGCTTCTGAAGCATCATTTTCTAGTTTTGTTATCTTTTGTTTTGAAATTTTCAATCTTATTTTAAATTCAATAAAAAATACAATACTGATAATAACTATAGCAATTGCAGGATATAGTAATTTTTCATAATTCATTTCTAGCACCTCCTTAGTATCTTGTGTAACCATAGTAGTTATAGCACAAGAGAAGGAGTATTATTGCACAGCAATTTGTTGATTATGATAAACCAGTATTTGTATTTATTTTATATTATATTTCTTTTAATGTCAATATTAGAGTAGCCTTAAGGCTATGCATAAAAAAATCGCAAATAAATTTGCGATTTTTCCTTTACTTTTTCTTTTCTTTGTTTTCTTCCTTCTTTGAGTCACTCTCAGTAACGGCCACTTCATTCACAGGAAGATTATGTTTTTTTCTGATAAGAGATTCAATCTCTAAAGCTATTTGAGGATTTTCCTTTAAATATTGCTTTGAATTTTCTCTTCCCTGCCCAAGTCTAGTATCCTTATAGGAGAACCAGGCTCCACTTTTTTGAATTATTTCTTCCTTCACACCTACATCTAGTATGTTACCTTCCTTTGATATACCGCCATTGTACATAATATCAAATTCTGCCTGCTTAAAAGGTGGAGCAACTTTGTTTTTTATAACCTTAACTCTTGTTCTGTTACCAACTATTTCTTCACCTTGTTTGATACTATCTATCCTTCTAACATCAAGTCTAACAGAGGAATAGAATTTTAACGCTCTTCCTCCAGGTGTAGTTTCTGGATTACCAAACATAATTCCAACTTTTTCCCTAAGCTGGTTAATAAATACCACTACACATTTGGATTTTGCTATAGTGCCTGCAAGCTTTCTTAATGCCTGAGACATTAGTCTTGCCTGAAGACCTACATGGGCATCACCCATCTCACCATCAATTTCAGCTCTAGGTACAAGAGCAGCAACAGAGTCCACTACTACTACATCTATAGCACCGGATCTAACTAAAGCTTCAGCGATTTCTAAGGCCTGTTCACCAGTGTCAGGCTGAGATACTACCAAATTATCTATATCTACACCTAGAACTTTAGCATAGCTAGGATCTAAAGCATGCTCTGCATCAATAAAAGCAACTGCTCCATTAAGCTTTTGAGCTTCAGCTGATATGTGGAGAGCTACAGTTGTCTTACCTGAGGATTCAGGTCCGTATATTTCTATTATTCTTCCTCTTGGAACCCCACCAATACCTAAGGCTATATCTAGGTCTAAAGAGCCAGTAGGAATAGATTCAACGTTAAGTACGCTATTTTCTCCAAGCTTCATTATTGAACCTTTACCAAATTGCTTTTCTATTTGTCCCATAGCAACTTCAATTGCTTTTAATTTTTCGTTATCAACATTACCCATTAGGGTCACCATCCTCTCGCGAACGTTTGTTCTTATTTAATTATAAAGTATTAATTTCAATAAGTCAATAATAAGTGAAAAAGTTCCCTTAGAAGGAACTTTTATATATTTTAATTATTGACGATTTTTTAATAACTAAACCTATTTGTTTGTTTTTATTGCCCCTTTATTCTTCAAGAAATAATCTACTCCTGAAATTATGGTTATTATTACAGCTAAGTACATCATTATATCAGGAACATAATTGAAAAACTGAACCACAAATTCTTGAGAAGAATACGCAGATAATGGATATACATTCATATTCACTTTTAAGAGCATAAGAATTATTGCTATTATTTGAATAACAGTTTTAGCCTTTCCCCATTTACTTGCTGCTATAACAGTGCCTTCTGCAGCGGCGACAGTTCTAAGTCCAGATACTGCAAATTCTCTTGCTATTATTACTATAGCAGCCCAAGCAGGCATAAGCTGTAGCTCAACTATAGCAATTAAGGCTGAGGTTACCAATAGTTTATCAGCTAATGGATCCATAAATTTACCAAAGTTGGTAATCTGATTTCTGCTTCTTGCGATATAACCATCTAGTTTATCTGTAAGAGATGCTATAACAAAAATAAGGGTAGCAATTATGCTTCCATAAGGTATTCCTTTAATGGTTATAAAGATAAGGAAAACAGGAACTAGAAAGATTCTTATTATTGTAAGCTTATTTGCTAAATTCATATTATACAACTCCTAATAAATCATATTCTAATGCTTCTTTTATTTTTACCGATACTATATTTCCAAGGGCAATATCTTTATCTTTGTTAATGTAAATCAAGCCATCTATTTCCGGCGCCATTCTTTCATTTCTTCCAATATAAAAATCCTTTGTTTCATTCTCTACTAAGACGTCATATGTTTTACCAACATTTAAGCCATTAATGTCCTCCATAAGAGATTTTTGCAGGCTCATTAGTTTCATTTCTCTATCTTTTTTTATATCCTCGTCAATTTGATTAGGAAGTAGAGCTGCTGCACTACCCTCTTCTTGAGAATATTTAAAAACACCTAAATTATCAAAACGTATTTCTTTTACAAAATCCATAAGTTCCTGGAACTGACTCTCTGTCTCTCCAGGGAAACCTACAATAATAGAGGTTCTAAGAGAAATATCAGGTATTCTTTTTCTTAAGGTGCTGATTGTATCAATTATAGATTCCTTTGAAGTTTTTCTTCCCATAACTTTTAGAATATCATTGCTTATATGCTGTATAGGAAGGTCTAAGTATTTACAGAACTTCTCATTAGAAGCCATTTCATTTATTAGCTCTGGATAAATTTCCTCAGGATAACAATAAAGAACCCTTATCCATTTTATATCGTCAATAAGACTGATATCAGAGATTAGCTTGTGAAGAAGTTTTTCTCCATAAATGTCAATTCCATATCTAGTAGTATCTTGTGCAATTAATATTATTTCCTTAACTCCTTGAGCTGCCAAGTCACTAGCTTCTTTTATTATATTTTCCATACTTCTGCTTCTATACTTACCTCTTATTTTTGGAATTATACAATAAGTGCAGTGGTTATCACAGCCTTCAGCTATTCTGATATAAGCTGTTGAACTTTTTGTTGTTAAAATTCTATTACCTTCATTAACAAGATTGTCACTGTAGTCGCAGCTTATTATTCTTTTATTTGAATTAATAAAGTCATTAATATGCTTATTAATTTGAAGGTAATCATTAACTCCTAGCATAACATCTATCTCGGGAATGAGTTCTGCAAGTTCCTCGCCATATCTTTGAGTAAGACACCCTGTAGCCATAAGCAGCTTGCAATTACCATCAGTTTTATATTTTGCCATCTCTAGTATGGTATTAATAGATTCTTCCTTTGCTTTCTCGATAAAACCACAGGTATTTATTATAAGTATATCTGCCTCTTGAGCCTTATTTGTAATTTCATAGCTGCTATTTATTGTACCTAGCATTATCTCACTGTCGATTCTGTTCTTATCACAACCTAAGCTGATAATTCCAACTTTATTTTTTCCCAAGATATTTCCTCCTAAGTTTCTAATTTATATGTTAATTTTAAAACTCTTTTAGGTAATAAACAAGAATTATTTAGAACCCTTCCTCATCATTATTTCCAATTAGCACTTGTCTTGGCTTACTGCCATCTCTTGGAGAAATCACTCGGTTTTCTTCTAATTGCTCCATAATTCTTGCTGCTCTATTATAACCTATCCTTAGCCTTCTTTGCAATAATGAAGTGGATGCTTGTCCTGATTCAATAACAATTCGTATAGCTTCTTCTAACAATGGATCTTGCTCTTCCCCCTCAGAAGTAGAAGCAGCTTCATTATCTATGTGCTCTAGTATTTCAGTTTGATAAATCTCTTCTACATTACCTTCTATTGGTTTAATGGATTCAACAACCTTCTCCACCTCACCTTCTGATATAAAGGCCCCTTGAATTCTAATAGGCTTAGCCTCTCCTACTGGGTAGAAAAGCATATCTCCACGTCCTAATAGTTTCTCAGCTCCGGAGGAATCAAGTATTGTACGAGAATCTATCTGGCTAGATACTGCAAAGGAAATTCTTGAAGGAATATTTGCTTTTATTACACCTGTAATTACATCTACAGATGGTCTTTGTGTTGCTATAACAAGATGCATGCCTGCTGCTCTTGCCATTTGAGCTAATCTAGCTATATATTCTTCAACTTCATGAGGGCATGCCATCATTAGATCTGCTAGTTCATCTACTATTATAACTATCCATGGAAGTTTTTCTTCGATTTTTCCCTTAGAGAGAAGATCATTATAACCCTCAATGTTTCTAACAGAGTTCTCTGCAAAGAGTTTATACCTCCTTGTCATTTCATTTACAGCCCAATTTAGTGCTCCAGCAGCTTTCTTTGGGTCTGTAACCACAGGTATCAAAAGATGTGGTATTCCATTATATACTGAAAGTTCTACCACCTTAGGATCTACCATAAGCAATCTTACTTCTGATGGAGAATATTTATATAACAGGCTTATTATCAAAGTATTTATACATACACTCTTTCCTGAGCCTGTAGCACCTGCAATTAAAAGATGAGGCATTTTACTTAAATCAGTTACAACACAATTACCATCTATACCCTTACCTAGCGCAAAGGAGAGATTTTGTTTACCAGAGGTAAATTCCTTATCTTCTAAAACTTCTCTTAAGAAAACTGCATTAAGCTCCTTATTTGGAACCTCGATACCAACGGCAGACTTCCCTGGGATTGGAGCTTCAATACGTACCCCTCTAGCAGCAAGGCTTAAAGCAATATCATCAGATAGATTAACTATTTTGCTAACCTTAACTCCCGCTTTTGGTTGAAGTTCAAATCGAGTTACTGAAGGACCCTTTGTAACCTGAATTACCTTTGCCTCTACTCCAAAGCTACCGAGAGTTTCTTCCAATCTGTTGGCATTACTTAAAAGCTCTTTTTTATCTTCTTTATTCATTTTAGTCTTGCCATTTTGATTTAGAAGCTCAATGCTTGGATATTTATATTCTTCTATTTCAGGAGATGTTGTTATTTTTTCTGAAATCTCTTTATTTACGGCTTCATTTACTGCTTCATTTACTGCTTTATTCTTTTCTTTACCAGCATTATATTTATCTTCTTTAGTAGGCACATCAGAACTTTGGGTAATATCCGGCTTAATAGTTGGGATAAAATCTAAGAAATCCTCCTGAAAGCCCTGATCTTCAACAGCAGTACTCTTCATAAAATCTAGTATTTTTATTTTATTATTAATTCCTTTGATGTAATCATCCTTATCATCCCTTTGTGAGATTACAGCTTCTTCTATTAAACCATCATTGCTATTATGCTTTTTTTTCGTCAACTTAGTATTCTTTCTGAGGCTTTGAGATTTATTCTTTACATTTTTTCCTATAGAATATAATGATATATCAAAAATTATTATAGCAGATATTACATAAATAGCTGAGAATATTATAAATGAACCCACTGCACCGAAAAGAGTATAAAATGGAATATCTAAAAGTAAACCTATTATTCCTCCATGAAAATTACTAGAAGAATTTATAATCTTTTTTAAGGATTCTATAGGATTAC
>JAEXZL010000127.1 GCA_023451395.1 Bacillota bacterium
GTAAGGCTCTGTGGTGGAAGGGTTAAAAGCACGTATGAAAACTTGATTTATAAGCAGGGAGGGAAAAAACTTTGCAAAGAAATTTGTTAGAATATCTAGAAAATACAGTAGTTAGATTGCCAGATAAGCTTGCCTATGGTGATGAGAATTACGGGCTTTCATTCCAAGAAGTATATAATCAGTCTAGAGCAATAGGTACCTTTTTATCTAAGGAAGGAATATACAAGGAGCCGGTGGTAGTATTTATGAAAAAGCAGCCTAAAACTCTTGCGGCTTTTTTTGGAACCATCTATGGGGGCTGTTTTTATGTACCTTTAGATGAGGAGATGCCACGGTTTAGAATTGAGATGATTTTTGAAAAATTGCAGCCAAGAGCTGTTATCTGTGATGAAAGCACCGAGGATATCCTTAAAACATTTAATTTAACTGGAAAGGTATACCCTTATGATTCTATTGCCCATGGAGAAATAGATGAAGGAATAATACAAGCTATTAGAGATAAGTCTATTGATACAGACCCTATATATGTTGTTTTTACCTCTGGCTCTACGGGGGTTCCTAAGGGTGTTGTAGCATGTCATCGCTCAGTAATTGATTATATTGATAATCTTTCAGAAGTACTAGAGGTTACTGAGGAAACTATTTTTGGAAATCAGACTCCCTTTTATTTTGACGCCTGTCTTAAGGAGGTTTGCGGGAGTATAAAATGCGGTGCTACCACTTATATTATACCCAAAAGTCATTTTATGTTCCCCTTAAAGCTTGTGGAGTTTTTAAATGAATATAAGATCAACACTGTTTGCTGGGTAGTCTCAGCACTTACCATGATATCTTCCTTTAAAGTTCTAGAAAAGCTTGTTCCCAAATATCTTAGTACTATAGCCTTTGGAAGTGAGGTTTTTCCAATAAAGCAGTTTAAGCTTTGGAGACAAGCCTTGCCTCAGGGAAAATTTATTAATTTATATGGGCCAACTGAAGGGACAGGTATGAGCTGCTATTACATAGTGGATAGAGATTTTGAGCTTGATGAGGCAATACCAATTGGAAGGCCCTTTAAAAACACTGAAATACTTCTCTTAGATAAAGATAATAAAAGAGCAAAAGAGGGTGAAGAAGGGGAAATATGCATTAGAGGTACCGCAGTAACCCTGGGCTATTATAAGGATTTAGAAAGAACTCAGGAGGTTTATGTTCAGAATCCTTTAAATGATGCTTATCCGGAGATTATTTATAGAACTGGCGACCTAGGAAGATATAACGACAGAGGAGAGCTTATGTTTATTTCTAGAAAGGATTATCAGATTAAGCATATGGGACATCGCATAGAGCTTGGGGAAATTGAGGTTAATGTTAATGCTCTTGAAGGAATAAAAAGCTCCTGCTGCTTATATGATAAGGATAGAGATAAAATACTTCTATTTTATACAGGGGAGATAGAAAAAAAGGATGTAGCCTTAAAGCTAAAGGAGAAGCTTCCAAGATATATGATACCAAATCATATTGAAGTTTTAGAGGTGATGCCCTTAACGGCAAATGGAAAATTAGATAGAGTTACATTAAAAAATAACTATATAAAGAAAAAGGAGAAATAGAAATGGAAACATTAATTGATATTTTAAAGGATCTTCATCCAGAGGTAGATTTTGAAACTAGGGAAAGACTTATTGATGACCATATATTAGATTCTTTTGATATAGTTGCATTAATAGCAGAGATAAACAGCGAATTTGATATAGCAATCCCTGCAGAATGTATAGTGCCTGAAAATTTTAACTCTGCACAGGCTCTTAATGCCTTAATAGAAAAGCTTCAAGAGGAGTAAAACATGCTATTTACATCCTATAGCTTCATAATATTTATAGCAATATTATTTGTTCTTTATTATCTGATACCTAAGAGGTTTCAGTGGATACTCCTTCTTATAGCAAGCTATATTTTCTATGCTTTTGCAGGGGTGAAGTTTTTGCTTTATATTCTAACCACTACTGTGTCAACATATATAGCTGCAAGGAAGATTGGTGAGCTCTATGATAGGCAGCAGGAGTATTTAAAAGAAAAAAAGCTGGAACTTAGCAGGGAAGATAAAAAGCTCTATAAAGCTTCTATAAAGGCAAAGCAGTGGAGATTGCTTCTTTTTTGCCTCTTACTGAACTTTGGTATTTTATTTGTAATCAAATATTTGAATTTCACAATTGTAAATATAAACTATGTCTGGGGCTTATTTAGCAAAGGTCAAGGCTTATCCTTTTTAACCCTTGCTCTGCCCTTAGGAATTTCCTTTTACACCTTTCAGACCATGGGATATATAATTGATGTTTATAGAGGAAAATATCCTCCAGAGAAAAATATCTTTAAGCTTGGACTTTTTGTGGTCTTTTTCCCGCAGCTTATTCAAGGGCCAATCAGTCGTTTTGATGATTTAGCTAAGACCCTATATAAGGAGCACAGCTTAGACTTTAGAAATATATCCTTTGGACTTCAAAGAATACTTTGGGGATATTTTAAAAAGCTTGTTATAGCAGATAGGATTCTTATTGCAGTAAACACTTTAATTCGTGACCCAGGAACCTATGATGGAATATATGTATTAGTAGGAATGCTCTTTTATGCTCTCCAGCTTTATGCGGATTTTACCGGTGGAATTGATATAACCATAGGCATAGCTGAAGTATTAGGAATAAAGGTTAAGGAAAACTTCATAAGACCTTATTTTTCTAAAAATATAGCAGAGTACTGGAGAAGATGGCATATTTCCCTGGGAGCTTGGTTTACTGAATATCTTTTCTATCCAATTTCTGTGTGGAAGCCTATGCTTAATTTTTCTAAATATGCTAGAAAGCATTTTGGAGACAGAGTTGGAAAAAGACTCCCTGTATATCTTGCCTCCTTTGCAGTTTGGTTTATCACTGGTGCCTGGCATGGTGCCAGCTGGAACTTTATAGTTTGGGGACTTATGAACTACCTGGTAATTATGATTTCTGAGGAGCTAAAACCTCTTTATGCTAAGTTCCATGAAACCTTCTCAGTGAAAGACAAATTCCTCTTTAGGCTATTTCAGGTAGTGAGAACAGTGCTTTTAATGAGTTCTATAAGAATGTTTGACTGTTATAGAGATGTCCCTCTTACCTTTAAAATGTTTGGAAGCATGTTTACGAAATTTAATATAGGGGTGCTCTTTGATGGAAGTCTCTTAAGCCTTGGACTTACAATGGCGGATTATACAGTACTCATTATAGGCTTAGTTCTTCTAATAGCTGTAAGCCTTGTTGGAAGAAAGGGTAGTGTCCGTGAGCAGCTGGCAGCAAAGCCTAGAATTTTTCGATATGCTACTGTTTATTGTGTTTTTATGGCCGTAATTATACTTGGAGCCTATGGTGAAGGCTATGATGCTTCGCAGTTTATATATAATCAGTTTTAGGAGAATAAAAAATGAAAAAAATCCTTAAAATTTTAATAGTGCTGGTAATAGCTGTAGGAGGACTTTATCTTGCAGAGAGGCTATTAATGCCCAAATATACCAGAGGAATTGTAGAAGGCTCCCTTATTGAAGAATACTATAAAGAGACAACAGACCATGATGTTGTTTTCATTGGAGATTGCGAGGTTTATGAAAATATATCGCCTATAACCCTTTGGGAGGACTATGGAATAACAAGCTATATAAGAGGCAGCTCACAGCAGCTGGTTTGGCAGTCATATTATCTTTTAGAGGAGACTTTAAAATATGAAAAGCCTGATGTTGTGGTATTTAATGTGCTGGCACTTAAATATAATGATCCTCAAAAAGAAGCCTATAACAGGATGTCTATTGATGGTATGAGGCTTTCAATGTCAAAGCTTAGAAATATTAAGGCTTCTATGCTGCCAGAGGAGCGTTTTATAGATTATATATTCCCTCTATTAAGATATCACTCTAGATGGAGTGAGCTTACTTCAGAGGATTTTAAATATATGTTTTCAAAGGATAAGCTCTTCCATAATGGTTACTATATGAGGGCAGATGTTAAGCCTGTGGATACTGTCCCTGCAGGAAAGCCTCTTGCCAATTATAGCTTTGGAGATAATGCTTATAAGTACCTTAATATGATGGTAGAGCTGTGCAAGGAAAATGACATAGAGCTTGTTTTAATGAAGGCACCTAGTCTTTATCCATACTGGTATGAGGAATGGGATGAGCAGATGGTTGAGTATGCTAAGGAAAATAACCTTACTTATATCAATTTTCTAAACCTAATTGAAGAAACAGGAATAGACTTTGAGGTGGATACCTATGATGCAGGACTTCATCTTAATGTCACTGGAGCAGAAAAGCTATCCAAGTATTTTGGAAAGCTTCTTCAGGAGAAATATGCTCTAGAGGATCATAGGTCTGATGAGGAGCTTGCAAAGATTTGGCAAGAAAAAACAGCTTTTTATAATGATATGAAGGAAAATCAATATAAGGAACTAGAGGAATTCGGATTTCTTAAAAGTCTAAAGGGAGAATAATTTACATTTATGGAGGTTTCAAAATGAAAAAAATATGCACTTTAATATTAGCACTAGCTTGTGCAATCACCTTTGCTGCTTGTTCTAGTGGACAAGATACCCAAGGTACTGACAAGGGAAATAATAATCCACCTAAAAGCTCAGAAGAGGATAATAAAGGTAATACAAAAGCCTATAGCTTTAAATACGAAGGAACAGAAATTGCAATTAATATGGAAGCAGCACCTTTACTTGATAAGCTAGGAAAGGAAATAAGCTACTTTGAAGCTCCAAGCTGTGCTTTTGAGGGAATAGATAAGATATATACCTATGGAGGCTTTGAGCTTCATACCTATCCTTCCGGGGATAAGGAATTTGTTTCTGCAGTTATCTTTTTAGATGATTCAGTAAAGACAGAAGAAGGGGTTTATATAGGTGATACCAAGGAAAAGGTGCTTTCTGTCTATGGCAAGGATTATAAGGATGTAGATGGAGCATATGCCTATGAAAAGGGCGAGGGTAAGCTTCAGTTTATATTTAAGGATGATGCAGTTGTTTCAATAGAATACATTGCTGTAAAAAGTAAATAATATTAAAGTAAAGCCAGCATAAGAAATGACATTTAGTGGTCATCTCTTATGCTGGCTTGTTTTTTATAACTATTTCCTAGGAAATCAAAGAATAATTTTAATGATAGCTTGCCCTTTAAATCCGACAGTATAGCTAGTTTAGTTGCTAATAGTGTTTTATTAACATATAATAATATAAATAGGTTAAATTTATATAAAATGTAATATATTAGAAATGAGGTGGCCTGTGAGAGGTTTAAATACTAATTCATTATTTTATTATAGGGAATTTGTTAGACCTATTATTCTTTTGGGGATAGTTTCTATTCTAATTGTTTTAATTCTTTTCTTCCGAATAAAAAGGGATTCCATTGATAACAAAAAAAGACTGTTATTCATGGATTTATTACTTTCCTATACCATAATTTTTTTCATTATTAACTTTTTAGAAAATCTGTATTTATATTATCCCATAGGATCTATAGGTATCAAAGTTTCTGGAATCTATTCGGTAAGTACAATGCTATTCTTTTTATTTCTTTTAAAAAACTTTCTTATTTTTCTTCTATTTATACTTATATTTAAAAAGTATAGAATCCTTAGAGCAAACTTTAAAAATGATATTATTAAGGATAAGGTTAATATTCCAATTTTTAAAGGGATTTGTAGGTACTCTAGTATTTCATCAGTAGCCTTAATAGTATACAATTTTATCTTTTTCCTAGCTGGAATAGCTTATGTGAATGGGTTTGCTAAACTGGATTTATATATAAGGCTTTATTCAGACTTTTCTAGACTTAAGGTAGATCTTAGGGATTGTATTCTGATGCTTTTATTCATAACTATAATAATTCTCTCTAGAATTTTTTTATTGGGAATAGAAGCTTTAAGGGACAAGAAAGAAAAATTAAATTTAATTAGAGAGTATAAGATATTAGATAGAATTTATATAGGAGGTTTTTTAGTATTTATTCTGGCAACAGTATTAAGTATAAAAAATTATTTTGCTATACCTGTAATAGGGCTAAATTTATCCACCCAGAGAGGATATTTTCTTAAGCTTCTTTACGGCGCAAGGATAGAATTTGCATTTTCTATCATCATAGCCTTGAGTATGGCCACTTTCTACGGGATATTGAGAAAAAATCTAAAGGATGAGCAGCTCTTTATAGAAAAAAATCTTACTATCTTTAGAAAACTTGCGGATTCTTCATTATTTCTTTTACTCACTAAGCTTATATATTATTGTGTAATATTTTCTCTTCAGGTAAAATCCTATAAGCCACTAATCCTAGAAGGTAATCATGAAAAAATAGGTCAGGTAGCCTTTATTACACTTATTGATTCAAGAGTCTATGTCTGTATTATATTAGCTGTGTTTATGAATCTGCTTTATTCAGCTTTTAAAAGGGAAATGGAAGTAAATAAGATAGGATAGTTTTTTACAAAAATATAATACCTCTTGGGAGTCAGGGACTTTCAAGGGGTTTTTTTTATGTAGCTAGACCACTATAAAGAAAAGAGTTTAGCAGATAATTGTAAGAAATTACCAGTTATGCTATTGTATTAATAAGGAGGTGAGAAGGGCTTAGGAATGGAGCTTAAATTTGCAGCATTAAGCTCAATAGTCCTTTGTTTGTTATATTAATATTGTAGAGGAGAGTAAAGTAAAGATGTACAGAAAAAAGAAACGATTAATATCCTTTTTAATCAGCTTATCTATGTTTCTTTGTCTTTTTAGTGGCTTTAGGGGGCATAAAGCAGCTGCAGAGGTCTTTGACCCTATTTCCCAGGAACTAGTTACCCAAAGCGGAGCTAAGACTATTCCGGAGGTTAATATTTTGACTAGCGGAGAGGCTACAGTAATAGGACAAGTAGCTTATAAGTACGGCAGTTCAGGAAAATTGGACACAATTATACTCCAGGATGTTATTGACGGAGAAATTGTGGGCTATCAGATTTATGATAGTTCTAAGGTATCAGTGCTTAATATTGGGGATGTAGTTACTATAAAGGGAACCGCAGGTGCCTTTGGGGGAGTTCCTCAGATTTCAAAGGTGTCAGAAATTAAGGTTCTTGATACGGAAAAAGCCTTTGAGCCTCAGGAGTTAACCCTCAGTGAGTTAAAGTCTCAGGGCAATAAGTATCTTTCTGAATATGTAAAAATTAAAGGGGTAACCTTAGGAGAGTATGTTAATGGAAAGGGTACGCCTATAACACAGGGATCAGAAAGTATAGAAATTTTTAAAGCAGCAGTTTACCCAGAAGAGCTTACTGAAGGCTCTAAGGCAGATATCCTTGCTGCCTTTTCTAAGTTTAACAGTACCTATCAGCTAAGAAATGGTGCAGCTTCTGATTATATTAAGGCAGTAGAAGAGGAAAAATACGATGAAAGCATAACTGCTTCTTTAGCCAAATGGGCTGGCACAAAAGCTCCAACGGGATTGTTAATAGTACATGGTGATAAGGATAATGCAAATGATTACTTAGATGAGAGTGTAGAGCTGAGCTTATATAAAAATGGCAGTGGTCAAATACCGCCAGTAGTAGCTACATCTTTAGGCGGTGCAGGACTAATTAAAGGAAGCTATTATCAACTTAAACTTACCACGGCTCTCTATGGAAATCTCAAGTTTTCCTTTTCACTTAGAGGTTCTAAGACAGGTCCTAAGAACTTTAAGATATTATATAGTACCGATGGAACAAACTTTATAGAGCTTGATAAAATATACTCTATTGATAAAGATGGTACTTATTATCCTTTCTCAGTAGAAATGCCAAAGGAAGTGAATAATAAGGAGAATATATATATACGTCTGCAAGTAGCAGATGATAAATCCATTAATGATGGGACTATACAAAGTGCAGGAACCAATTATTTTAGAGAAATAGAGATTACCGCTAATCCTATAATATCGAATGATATAGCAAAAGCTCCAAAGCTTACACCAGAGGCAGGAGAGGTGCTTTTAGGTCAGGAAATTACCATGACCACAGATACCAAAGGAGCAGCAATTAAATATAGCTTTGATGGTATAAGCTTTTCAACCTATGATGAAGCTAATAAGCCTAAGCTCTTAAGCCTTCCAGCTGTGATAACAGCCTATGCTTCTAAGGGTGGAATGAAGGATAGTGTAAAGGTAACCTATGGCTATACTCAAAGTCAGGTGGAAGTGGTTAATGCAACCCCTAACGGAGGAGCTGTAGCTATTAATAGTAAGGTTACTTTAAGCTGCAGTACTGAAGGGGCTAAAATTAAGTACTCCTTAGATAAGGGGATTACTTGGCTTGACTATAATGAAGAAACAAAACTGGTTCTTTCAGAGCTTCCCATTACTGTGCTAGCTAAGGGAATAAAGGAAGGCTACAAGGATAGCGAGCTTAAGGAACTAAGCTTTACAAAGAAGCTTAAGAATAAATATGATATTTATTTTGGACAGCTTCATTCCCACACAACCTTCTCTGATGGAGCAGGAACACCGGAGGAAGCCTTCATATATGCTTCCAGCAAGGCTGAACAAATTGACTTTTTAGCAGTTACTGATCACTCTAACTCCTTTGACAATGCAGATAAGGCTACTCTTAAAGATGGTTCTGTGAGCAATGAATGGCGTGAAGGTCATAGTCTTGCTGATAAATATACCTCAGATAAATTTGTAGGAATTTATGCCTATGAAATGACCTGGTCAAATGGTACTGGCCATATGAATACCTACAATACTGGTGGCTTCCAAAGCAGAACTCAACCGGATTATACAAGCTATAACACCGGTCTTAAGAACTACTATGAGGCTTTAAAAAAGGAGACAAGCTCCATAACACAATTCAATCATCCAGGAACTACCTTTGGAGATTTTCAGGATTTTGGTCATTATGATGAAAAAATAGATAATCTTATTTCTCTTATTGAGGTGGGAAATGGTGAGGGTGAAGTAGGAAGCTCTGGATATTTCAGATCTCTTGAATACTTTAATAGAGCTTTAGATAAAGGCTGGCATCTTGCACCAACTAATAATCAAGATAATCATAAGGGAAAGTGGGGAGATGCAAATACTGCAAGGACCGTTGCACTTATGGATAGCCTAGATAGAGAAAGTATTTATGATGCCATGAGAAATATGAGAGTCTATTCTACAGAGGACAATGATTTAGAAATTTACTATACCCTAGATGATAATATTATGGGCTCTATTCTTGAAGAAGGTGCTGCAGGTAATACTGCAGATATTAAGGTGGATATTAAGGATCCTACTGATTCTTCAATTGGTGAGGTACAGGTTATTGTTAACGGTGGTATGAAAATAGATAGTAAGGTGATTAATGAGAAGGAAGCATCATTAACCTTCACCATACCTGAAAACTATTCTTATTACTATATTAAGGTCATACAAAAGGATGGCGATATAGCTGTAACGGCTCCTGTATGGGTTGGTAACGTTGAAGCAGCTGGTATATCAGATATATCCACAGACACCACACTTCCTGTAAAAGGGGAAAAGGTGGATGTTGATCTTCAGCTCTTTAATAATGAGAATGAAGCTTTAGCTATTGACTCTATTGAATTTTCTATAGGGGATGAGATTATCCATAGAGTAGACTTAGAAAAAGCTGGTCTTAAGAATATTAAAGCAAAGGAAACTGGAAGCTATACCTTTGATTATCTATATGATAAGGCAGGGAAGGTAGAAATAACTGCTACAGTGAAGGCTGTATTGAAAGGGGCTCAAAAGCAATATAAGGGTTCTCTAAAGCTAGAGTATGCAGTTCCGGAGATGGTTACTAACATTGTAATTGATGGTAGTCATTACAATGATTATGTAACAGGCTATTATGGCGGAAATATGGGGAATATCACAAAGCTAGCTTCAGGAAAATATGCTAAGGTTACCATAGTGAGAGATAAGTTCACGAAGGACACCCTTAAGGATGCGGATCTTTTAATAATATCAGCACCAGCAAGGAAGAAAGATAGCTCTAATACTGGGCCATATGATATCTCTCATTTTGAGGAGGATTTTATAGAGGTTGTAAAGAGCTATACCAACGGAGGTGGTGATGTGATTCTCTGCGGACTTGCAGATTATCAGGATACCGTTGATGGTCAGTCATCAATAGAGATTAATAAGCTTCTATCAGCTATAGGAGCTACCACTAGACTTAACAGCGATCAAATGCAGGATAATGTTAATAATGGTGGACAGACTTATAGACTTTATCTTACAGATATTAATTCCTCTTCACCTTATACAAAGGGCATAGTAGCAGATCAAAAATACAGTGCATATAGTGGTTCCTCTGTAATTCTAGATAGCGATGCTGTAGCTAAGGGTAAGGCTGAGTACTTAGTTAAAGGACATAGTACCACCTTTACAGCAAATATGAAGAATTTTGGAGGTAATTATAAAGAAATAGAAAAAGGTAATGTTATTGCTCTTGCAAGAGAAAGTATAGAAAGTGGAAGTAATGTTTTTGTTTCAGGAACTGTATTTATGTCTGATTTTGAAGTGTCTGCAGAATTAGATAATATATGGGACTTACCCTATAGCAATAAAAACATCATAGAAAATATTATTAATGATGTAAAAAAAGAATTACCTCTTAGTACAATAAATGAAGCAAGGCTTGGGAAAAAGGGAGAGGTTTTTGCAGTAGAAGGGATAGTTACAGCTGGAACAGAAATAAAGGGAAATACCTTCTTTGATGCAATATATATTCAAGATGAAACTGCTGGAATAACCATATTCCCTTATGCAGAAGAAGGCCTGAAAGTAGGAGCTAAGGTTAAGGTAATAGGTTATGTTGATGAATATCAAGGAGATAAGGAGCTTCAGGTAATATCCCTAGAGGTTATAGATAACACAAACCTTAAGCCTATAAGTCCATTAAAGCTTAGTGCTAAGGATGCAATGGACTATAATAAATATGGCGGAAGCCTAATAGAGGTTAAAGGAGAAGTAACTGAAGTTACCTTAAATGGAGAATCCGTGTCTCAGTTTAAGATTAAGGATGATAAGGGAGATATAGCTACAATATTTATAGATGGCTATATATTCTCAAAGAGCACTGGCAAAAACACTTTATCGGAATTTGTTAAGGTTGGCAATGTTGTTTCTGCCGTAGGACTTTTATATAAGCACCCAGAAGGGAATTCTGAAATATCTGTGCCTTGCTTAAGAGTTAGGAATCTAGATGAAATCCTTCTTATTAAGGAAGCAGAAAATCCCGGTGAAAATCCTGGTGAGAATCCAGGAGAAAACCCAGGAGAGAATCCAGGAGAGAATCCAGATGGCGGAAACAATCCTCCAGGAAATAATGGGGGAAATAAACCACCAACCGGTGATAACAGTCCTGATACCGGTGATGATTTCTCCCCAGCAGTAGCAGCAATGATGATTATGCTATCAGCTGGTACAATAACTATTCTTCTGAAAAAAAGAAAAAGGGCTGCATAAATAAATTTAGATAAAGGAGAGGCTTAAATAAAGCCTCTCCTTTTAATGTTTATTCTGGAAAATCAATTCCCAGAGATAAACTTATTCCTGGTGTTTAGATATTCCTCAATATCCTCGTCCCTTAAATCAGGGAAGTTTTCCTTGATTCCTCGATAAAGGACAGCTTTGTAGGGCTCCCCAGGCTCCTTAAGGGGTCTTAAGGAGGAGTTGGATATAGTTATGGCCTTGTAGCCTTCTATTGTTGGAAGCTCTCGTGCTTCATTATACCAGATAGAGCTTTTGCCTTCCTGCTCATGAACATGTTCAAATTGCTCTCGGGTTATAAGGTAAGCAACTCCCAGTGCCATGCCTGGTGTAGAATAATCTAGAAAGGATACTCCACCACCCCAGGAACTGCTGGAGTTACCAAAATACATGCTATAAGGGATTTTTACAGCTTTTACTGCCTTAGGCTCTGAGGTATCTCTGCAGGGTATATAGGAGTTCCCATTAAAGCTGCAATATCCTCCCTTGATGTAGTAAAGGAATCTTTCATAAAGCATGTTTGAACCATAGCTTACATAATATATATAATCCTTAAGCAAAACACACACCTCCATTAATTCTTAAATAATAAGAAAGAGATAAGCTATATCTTATTATTTACTTTTAAATGAATATAATCCTCTTTTTTATTCAACTATGTAGTTTACATATTTATATTATATAATATAGATATAGGTAAAAATTAATTTATTTTATTGATAAGGAGATTTATGGATAATAAAGCTGTTGTATATGAAATGGTAGTACTTTTTATACTTATGGCCGCAGGCTATGGCTGTTTTAATTTTAAACTCCTGGATTTAGATATGAATAAAAAGCTTTCAAAGCTAGTGCTTTATTTAACTTCACCTTCTCTGATATTAGCTTCTGTATCACAGGGAATGAATGGAGATAAGAAAAGTGTATATTATATTATTATAATAGCCGCAGCCATGTATCTTATATTGCCACTAATTGCGATAATTATAAATAAGCTTTTGTTTATAAAAAAAGAACAAAAAAATATCTATAGTTTTATGACTATATTTTCTAATATTGGATTTATGGGCTATCCTGTAGTTTCAGTGATATTTGGACAAGATGCAGTTTTTTATGCATCTATATTTAATCTCATGTTTAATATTTGTTTGTATTCCTATGGGGTGCATATTTTTACTAGGAGTAAGGACACAAAGACAAAGCTTCAGTTAAAAGGTCTAATAAATCCTGGAATAATAGCAGCAATAGCAGCACTTATAATTTTCTTGTTAGAGCTTAAAATGCCTTATATTTTAAGTAGAAGCTTTACTTTAATAGGTGGTATCACAACACCTATGGCAATGATTATAATCGGATCTACTTTGGCATCTATGCCTATTAATAGGATATTTAATGATGGAAAAATTTACATTTATACTCTGGTAAGACAGATTTTTGTTCCATTTATTTTATGGATAGTATTAAAAAGTATTGGTTTTGATAGCTTTGTACTAAGCTTGACTTTGATTGTTTCTGCAATGCCTGTGGGGATAACTGCTGTGATGTTTGCCAATGAGTATGGAGAGGATGCAGAGCTTGCAGCGAGGGGAATATTTATAACAACTCTTGCTTCCTTCATTACAATACCTTTAATAACTCTTTTCTTAAAAATATGAGTATATTTATTTTTTTTCAAGGATTTATCAAGGGATGTTCAAATAGAATTCACTTAAGGGATTTATTATATAACCATAGTAAGAAGTTCTAAGGAGGAATGGAGCTATGGATAGAGAAAAGGAATTTGAAAAAAACTTTGAAAGCATGGAAGAGGGCTATAGCATAAATAATAAAGATAACAAGGATAAAGAAACCATAAGTCATGAGGAGTTGCTTGCAGAAATAGAAGAGAATACTTCTAAGGAAAACATAAATTCAGCAAAGGAAGAGGTATATAAAGAGGATGAAGGCATTCATGACAATAATACCAATGAGGAAATAAGGGATGAAGCTGAAGGCTCAGAAGAAACTGAAGTAAAGGATAATATCCCTAAAAGTAAGGAAGAAAAAAAGACTTCTAAGAAAAATAAAAAAGAGCCAGCCTATATCACAAGAAAATCTATGATAGCAGTAGTAGCTCTATGTGTAACCTTATCTACTGCCTTAGGCTTTGGAGGAGGCTATCTAGCTTCAGGCTTAAGGAAAGGGACTGTTTCATCTGGTAATTCTAATGTAGGCTATGAAACAGTTATAAAGACATCCACTGGTGGAACATCAGATACAGGAACCATGTCTGTAGTGGATATAACAAATTCCGTTGCAAATTCCGTTGTGGAAATCACTACTGAGGTTACTACCAATACTATAAGAGGACAATATGTTTCTGAAGGAGCAGGAAGCGGAGTTATAATTTCTGAAAATGGTTATATTGTTACAAATAACCATGTAATTGAAGATTCCAGTAAGATAAATGTTAGACTTAAGGATGGAACTGTCCATGAGGCTACTTTAGTAGGAACGGATTCTAAGACTGACATTGCAGTTATTAAGATAGAAGCTAATAATCTTCAAGCTGCAGTATTGGGAGATTCTGATGCCCTTCAGGTGGGAGAACTTGCAATAGCTATAGGTAATCCTCTAGGAGAGCTAGGAGGAACAGTAACTAGTGGAATAATAAGTGCCTTAGACAGGGAGATAAACTTAGATGGTCAAACAATGAATCTTCTTCAGACAAATGCTGCAATTAATCCAGGAAACTCTGGTGGTGGCCTCTTTAATGGAAAAGGAGATTTAGTAGGAGTTGTTGTAGCAAAATCCTCTGGAAATGGAGTAGAAGGCTTAGGCTTTGCTATACCAATTAATGATGTGAAGAAGGTAGTTGAGGATTTAATCAATAATGGCTATGTTACTGGAAGAGTTGTTCTTGGAGTCTCTGTGGTTGAGGTATCAGACTCTCAAACTGCATTAATGTATAGAGTAAATAAATATGGAGTTTATGTAGCAGAGGTAAATAGCGGCTCAAATGGCGAGAAAGCAGGACTTAAGGTTGGTGACTGCATACTTTCAATAAATGGAGATAACATCGAGACATATGAGGATTTATCAGGTATTTTAGGAAAGCACTCTGTAGGAGACACATTAAAAATTACTGTCTTAAGAGGAAATGAAAATGTAGAGCTTTCTGTAGTAGTTGCAGAAACAGCTTCTGCTTCCTAATAAATTTATGGATATTAATATGAGATAGAAGGTCTGAGATTTCAGGCCTTTTTTTCATAGGAATAGTTCTGAAAGGGCAAGGGGATTATATATAGAGAATTATATTTAAGATTTTTATTATAGCAAGGAGATAAAAGTATGGCTAAACTGGATAATAAGGTTGCATTAGTTACTTCAGGAAACAGGGGAATAGGTCTTCAATGTGTAAAAACCCTTTCAGAAAACGGAGCCTTGGTTTATATTGGAGCAAGACGAATGGATGCTGCAGAGGCTTTATGCAAGGAGCTCATAGCAGAGGGGCATAAGGTGAAGGCTGTATATTTTGATGCAAAAAAAAAGGATACATATATTCCTATGGTAGAAGAGGTCTTAAAAGAAGAGGGCAGATTGGACATATTGGTTAATAACTATGGATCAACAGATTCTTCTAAAGATAAGGATTTGCTTCAGGGAGATACAGAAACCTTCTTTTATACTGTGGAGGATAATTTAAGCAGTGTGTATTTAACCTGTAAGGCTGCAATTCCTGCTATGATAAAGCAGGGCTCAGGAAGCATTGTTAATATCTCCTCTATTGGTGGAGCAGTTCCAGATGTATCAAGGCTTGGGTACTGTGTTTCCAAAGGGGCAATAAATTATTTTACACAAAATATAGCAGTGCAGTATGGCAGTTATGGTATAAGATGCAATGCAGTGCTACCTGGACTCATTGGCACCGAGGCAGTAAAAAGTAATATGTCTTCGGAGTTTGTAAGTAATTTTTTAAGACATTTGCCTATTAAGAGAATCGGAAAGCCTGAGGATATTTCTAAGGCAGTGCTATTTCTAGCTAGCGAAGATTCTTCTTTTATTACTGGTGAGCTCATAGAGGTAGCTGGGGGATTTGGACTTCCCACCCCAATATATGGGGATATTGCAAAGGAATAAATTTAAAAATGTAAAAGAGGCACTCCTTAGATATTTAATTTTCCTAAGGAGTTTTTATATGCTCAGCTTTTGTGATAGAATAATATAAGATAATTAATAACTGCACAGGAGAAATAAAATGAATCAATTAAAGGATCCTAAATTTAAAAGTAATCTAATGCTGGCTACCTATGTAATTGGCTTAGCATTTATATTATTAAACATAAAGGTTATTGGAAGGTTTTTAGGCGGTTTATTTGGTGTACTTTCACCTTTTATTATTGGAATAGTTATAGCTTTTGTCTTTAATATTCCGATGAAGTTTCTTGAAGATAGTGCATTTAAGCCTTTACTTACTAAGGAAAGGTCAAAAAAACTTATAAGACCTCTTGCCTTAACCTCTACTATTATACTTATATTTGGGGTCATTACCAGTATAATCATTTATATTGTTCCTCAGCTTGGGGAAAGCAGTGCTACCTTGGTTAAAAATGTTCCTGAATATGTAAAGTCCTTAGAGGAATTTATGAACCAGTACATGAGCTCCACAGAGCTTTTAAATACTGTTTGGCAGCAAGTTCTATCCATGGGAGAAAAAATAATTTCCTTAGTTGGTCAGGTTACTGGTAATATTCTTAATCAGATTTTAGGGATTACCATGGGACTGACCTCTGTAATATTTAATATAATAATGGGATTGCTTATTGGAATATATATACTTCTTGGGAAGGAAAAGCTTAAGCTACAGTCTAAGAAGCTTCTATATGCTACTATGGATATTGAAAAGGCAGATAAAATCATGGATTTAGCTAGGTTAACTCAGCTTAAATTCTCAAAATTTGTTGCTGGTCAGGTAATTGAAGCAATTATTTTAGGAGTTCTTTGCTTCATAGGTATGGTTATCTTTAGGATGCCTTATGCTATTCTTATCAGTACTTTAATAGCTGTAACAGCTTTGATACCTATATTTGGGTCATTGATTGGAACGATTCCTGGAGCTTTTATAATACTTATGGTAGAGCCAACAAAGGCATTATGGTTTGTAGTACTTATTGTGGTTATACAGCAGATTGAAGGAAATCTCATTTATCCAATAGTTGTAGGAAACTCCATTGGACTTTCAGCCTTATGGGTACTTCTTGCTATTACAGTAGGGGGAGGTTACTTTGGAGTGGCAGGTATGCTTATTGGTGTTCCGTTATTTGGAGTTATTTATACGGTACTATCATCATACATTAATTCCCGACTTAAAAAGAAGTCTATAAATGTTCAGGATTTAGAAGAAAAATAAATAATACCCTGGGAAAAAATTTTCCTAGGGTATTATTTTTTTCTATGTATGGAACAATATCATTAAAAAGGAGGGCATAAATATGGAGTGGGAATATAAAGTGGAGACACTAGATTATTTTCAAGCTGCTGGTGGGGATATGTCCATAGAAGAGCAGCTTAATAAAAGAGGGACAGAAGGCTGGGAGTTTGTAAGCCTGCTAAAAGCAAATCCTGCTACAGTAGGTAAGCCACCTAGGCTTTCTTCAGATTCCATGGTATTTAAAAGAGAAAAATAGAAGTATAAAGAAGGCCTAAGAAACTCTGGGCCTTCTTATTTTATATATTAAAATATTATTACCAAAGGCTAATACATCTACTAATGAGCTCTTATAAAAGGAAATGACTCTATAGGAACCATATTAGTCTTTAAGATGATATTTACTTTAAAAGAGAAGTATGTAATAATCTAATGTTGAGGGATTAATAATTATAGTATTTAAATAAGTATTTGCAGAACAAAAAAGTATATATAAATATATAAGGAGTAATTATGAGTATAGGATTTGATCACAAGAAGTATCTAGAAGAGCAGTCTAAGTACATACTAGAAAGAGTTAATAATTATGATAAGTTATATTTAGAATTTGGTGGAAAGTTGCTTTTTGACATGCATGCCAAAAGAGTGCTTCCGGGCTTTGATGAAAATGCAAAAATAAAGCTCCTTCATAGGCTTAAGGAAAAGGTTGAAATTGTTATTTGCGTTTATGCCGGTGACATTGAGCGAAATAAAATAAGAGGAGATTTTGGCATAACCTACGATATGGATGTATTAAGACTTATAGATGATTTAAGAAGCTATGAGCTTGATGTAAATAGTGTGGTTATAACAAGATATCAGGATCAGCCTGCCACTAAGGTGTTTATAAACAAACTTAAGCATAGGGGAATAAGGGTTTATACCCATAAAGCAACTAAGGGCTATCCTACAGATGTTGAGACAATAGTCAGCGACGAGGGCTATGGACAGAATCCTTACATAGAAACCACTAAGCCTATAGTGGTAGTTACAGCTCCAGGGCCAGGCAGCGGAAAGCTAGCCACCTGCTTGAGCCAGCTATATCATGAATTCAAAAGGGGAAGGGTTGCTGGATATTCTAAATTTGAAACCTTCCCTGTATGGAATGTTCCCCTTAAGCATCCTTTAAACATTGCCTATGAGGCAGCTACTGCAGATCTTAAGGATGTAAATATGATAGATCCCTTTCATTTAGAGGCCTATAACAATAAGGCTGTAAACTACAATAGGGATATAGAAATGTTTCCAGTATTAAAGAGAATAATTGAAAAAATTACTGGAGAGGAAGCTGTCTATAAATCTCCTACAGATATGGGAGTAAATAGAGTAGGCTTTGGAATCATAGATGATGAGGTAGTTCAAAAAGCTTCAAAGGAAGAGGTAATAAGAAGATACTTCAAAACTAGCTGCGAATATAAAAAGGGCTATGTGGACTTAGAAACCTTAAATAGAGTTAAGCTTATTATGGATGAGCTTAAGCTTAAGGAAGAGGATAGGAAAACAGTAAAGCCTGCAAGAGATTATTCTTGCACTTTAAAAATTGCTCAGGGAAATACAGAAAAATGCCCAGTGGTAGCTTTAGAGCTACCAGATGGAAAGATTATCACTGGCAGAAGTAAAGAGGTTATGAACTCCACTTCAGCAGTTATTTTAAATGCCATTAAGTGTATTGCAGGTATTTCCGATGGAATACATTTAATATCTCCTGTGATACTTGAGCCTATTATTAATTTAAAATCAAAGAATTTAGGAAGCAAAAGCACAGCTTTAGACTGTGAAGAGGTGCTTATTGCCTTAAGCATATGTGCAGCTACAAACCCAACAGCACAGGTTGCCTTGGAAAAGCTTCCAAGCCTAAAGGGCTGTCAGGCTCATTCTACAACAATATTAAGCAGAAGTGATGAGGAAACCTTCAGAAGGCTTGGAATAGAGATTACTTCAGATCCAGAATATCCTTCTGAAAGCCTTTATTATAATAACTAAGGATTATATATAAATGATTATTTGTGCCTTTCACGGAGCTTTTCTGGGGAAGGCCTTTAATTTGTATTTTTATAGGATAATATATTCTTATAGGAATGAGAAAACAGTATGTAAAGCTAATTTTACAGAAGAAATAAAGGAGTAAACATATGAAAACAAACTATCATACTCATACCACAAGATGCAAGCATGCCATAGGACGGGATGAGGAATATGTAATAAGTGCAATAAAGGGAGGCTATGAGGAGCTTGGCTTCTCAGACCATAGCCCATGGAATTATAAAACACCCGGGTTTAAAGGAAGCATAAGAATGGGTAAAGAGGAGCTTATGGGTTACCTTGATAGTATAAGGACCTTGAAGGAAAAATATAAGGATTATATAAGTATTAAAATAGGGTTAGAATGTGAATACTTTGAGGAATATATGCCCTGGCTTGTGGATACTATTAATAGGGAGAAGCTTGACTATATCATTTTTGGAAACCATTATTATAAAAGCGATGAGAAAGGCTGTTATTTTGGAGCTGTAAATGACGATGTGTCCTTATTGTATACCTATAGAGATGAGACTCTTAAAGGAATGGAAACAGGCCTTTATTCATATCTTGCCCACCCGGATTTATTTATGAGAGGTTATAAAAGGTTTGATGCACATTGCGAAGATATATCTATAAGCATTTGCCAAAGAGCAAAGGAGTTAAACCTACCAGTAGAATACAATCTTGCAGGAGCAGCCTACAATAAAAGAAACGGAGTTATGAATTATCCCCATAGAGATTTTTGGAAGGTAGCCTCTCAGGTTGGGTGCAAGGCTATCATAGGGGTGGATGCTCATGATTATAGGGACTTAGAGGATGACACCTTGAGAGAAGAAGGTATAGAGTTTTTAGATAGTCTTAATTTAGAAGTGGTGGATAGAATAAGCTTTTTTAATCATTAAAAAATAATAAGGGGTTTGTAGCCCCTAAGGGAGAGAGAATATGAGAATTTTACAAAACGAGCTTTTTAGAAAAGCAGAGAAGGCACGATATAAGCCTAATATAGTAGTTGCAGTAATTTTATGCTTGTTATTTATTATAATTGGACAAACAGTTGGTGCAATTATAGAAGGACCCATCATATATACTGTAAAAAATATCTACTTTAGAAGCTCATTCTATCTTTTCTTTTCATTTATTTTTATTATTATTTTTGTTTTTATATGGGTTAAATTTGTGGAGAAGAGAGAAATTTCTTCCATAGGTATCGTGGGAAGGGGAGCTTTTAAAAAGTTTTTTGTTGGTTTTTTTATTGGACTTTTACTTTTTTCTCTGGTGACTCTTATTTTAGTTTTAGCTGGGATGGCAGTTATAGAACCTAATCCTAGCTATAAGATAGGGGCAGCAGCTCTTCCAGCAGTTTTAATTATTCTTCCAGGCTGGATTGTTCAGAGCAGTGCAGAGGAGATAGCTGCAAGAGGTTGGCTTATGAATATTTTAGGTGCAAGATACTCTTCTATAACAGCAGTACTTACCTCTTCCTTGTTCTTTGGATTTTTACACCTTTTAAACCCCGGAGCAAGCTTTTTATCTACCTTCAATATAAGCTTAGTAGGAGTATTCTTTGCTCTTTATGTAATATACACTGAGGATATCATTGGAGCCTGCGCTCTTCATGCTGCCTGGAATTTTACTCAGGGAAACATCTTTGGTTTTGAGGTTAGCGGTTTAAATATCACCACCGGAAGCTTAATAGATTTAAAATTAAGAGGAAGTGACCTTATAACTGGAGGGAGCTTTGGACCGGAGGCTGGTCTTGCTGCAACAGCAGTGCTTCTAATGGGTTCTGTTATACTTTTATATTTGCTTCAAAAAAAGAGAAGTAATTAAAAACATAATTTAATGAAAATTTAGATTTATTTTCCTTAGCTAATGACGAAGTGTCAATAAAGGAGGTATAATATTATATAATTAAATTAAAAGAGGTGTATATATGGAAAGAATAAAAATTGATGACTTTACTAAGTATAAATTCCTCTCAGGGCTTAAGCATTCTCCTGAGGGAAGTAAGCTTGCTTTCATAGTACATGAATCTAATGTAGAAGATAACAAGTATAGTTCAAATATTTATCTTATGGATGTGGAAAGTGAAAAATACTTTCAGTTAACCTCCTTTGACAGCGAAAGAAGTTTTTTGTGGCTTGATGAAGAAAATCTTATGTTCCCGGATGTTAGGTGCGAAAAGGACAAGAAGGCCCTAGAGAACGGAGATGAATTTACTCAATATTATAAAATTAACATTCATGGGGGAGAGGCATTAAAATATATAAGAATCCCTAAGTCTGTTGGTTCAATTAAAAAGGTTGATGAGGATACCTTTATATTCACTGCTTCTTTTGATTTAAATGGCAAGGAAAAAGAAGCCATGACTCCAGAGGAGAAGAAGGAAGAGAAGGACTACGAGGTTATTGAGGAAATTCCCTTCTGGTCTAATGGAGGAGGCTTTACAAGTAAAAAGAGGACAAGACTTTACCTTTACAAGGTATCAGAGGATAAGCTTCAGTGTCTTACAGAAGGCTTTGATTCTGTAGATATGTTTAATCTTAATGAAGATAAGAGCAAGGCAGTTATCCTTTTTGAAGAGTTTATAGGAAAGATGAAGATAACTAATAGAATAGCAATTTATGATATTAAAAATGATAAAATGAATATTATAAATGGAAAGAGCTTAGATGGGGCTGCATATCCTGAAGCTCTAGCTCATGGTTATGTAGACTTTATATCTCCAGAGAAGTTGATCTTTGCAGCTACTGAGGGTAAGAAATATGGCATTAATGAAAATAATACATGGTATACTCTTGATTTAAATACCTTAGAAGGAAGGCTTATAACTCCTGATTTTGATAAGTCATTATGGAATTCTGTAGGCTCTGACTGCAGATATGGCGGCTCCAGCACCTTTGAAATGTTAGATGGAAAGCTATATTTTGGAACTACAGAAGGGTATAACGGATATTTAAATACCATTGATGAAGAGGGTAATATTGAGAGAATAATAGGTGAAGAAGGGGCGATAGATGGAATAGCTCTTTCTAAAAGCAGTTTAATTTATATAGCTCTAAGAGGAGACAAGCTTCAGGAGCTTTACAAGCACACTAAGGATGGAGAAAAGCAGCTAACAGATTTTAACGGATGGGTTAATAAGGAAAGATATGTGGTTACTCCTGAATACTTAAAGGTGGAAACAGCACCAGGTGTAGAAATTGATGGCTGGATAATGAAGCCTGTAGATTTTGATGAAAATAAAAAGTATCCTGCAATTCTTGACATCCATGGAGGGCCTAAGACAGTTTACGGATCTGTGTTCTATCATGAGATGCAGTATTGGGCAAATGAAGGCTATGTTGTATTCTTCTGTAATCCAAGAGGAGGAGACGGTAAGGGCAATGAATTTTCCGATATAAGAGGAAAATACGGCACAATAGATTATGATGATCTTATGAAATTTACCGATGAGGTGCTTAAAAAGTATAGCTTTATTGATGAAGATAGAGTGGGGGTTACTGGAGGTTCCTATGGTGGCTTCATGACTAACTGGATTATAGGCCATACAGATAGATTTAAGGCAGCAGCTTCTCAAAGAAGCATATCAAATTGGATATCTATGTTTAACACCACAGACATAGGCTATTATTTTTCCGATGATCAAAATGGAGGAGCAACCCCTTGGTCAGATAATGATAAGCTTTGGTGGCATTCCCCATTAAAATATGCAGATAAGGTTAAAACTCCAACCTTATTCATTCACTCAGAAGAGGATTATCGTTGCTGGCTCACTGAAGGCCTTCAGATGTTCACAGCTTTAAAATACCATGGTGTGGAGTCAAGACTCTGCATGTTCCGAGGAGAAAACCACGAGCTATCCAGAAGCGGAAAGCCAAAGCACAGAATCAGAAGGCTTAAGGAAATCACCTCCTGGTTTGATGGGCACCTAAAATAGGATTGGTGCCAGGCACCAGAGAAAAGAGATTTTGTTCTTTTTTAAGGAACAAAATCTCTTTTTATTTTTTTGTATATTTGCTTTTAATAATAGGATAAAAAAATATTGTAATAATAAAAAATAGTTAAATAATATGGGGCAATTTCTACAAATTGTGATTTTTATGTTAAGAATTATTTGACAATTATTGTTTGTTAATAACAATATGCTATAATTATCTTGAGTAAACACCAAAGAATAATATTAGGAGGTACTTTTTATGAAATTAAAAGGATTACTTTTATCTTTAACTGCTGCAGCTGTGATTTTCACAGGTTGTTCTTCAAAGCCTGCTGAGGACAAAAATCCACCTGTAGATAATGACTCAGATGTTGTAACAAGCGCTTCTGTAGCTACTGATGCTGATAGCTTAAAGAAAGCTATGAGTGCTGATGGTACATGGATTGTTGTTGTTCAACAGGACTTAGCTGTTGAAGACGAATTAGTATTAGAGGGTGAAGTTGCTAAGAAAGAAGGCGCTGAGTATACAGGCCGTAAGCTAGCACTTTATGATCAGGATAAAGACAAGAACATAACTGCATCTTACAAGCTAACAGCTCCTAAGCTTACAATTAAGAGCGATAAAACAACAATAAAAGGCGGAACTATAGTTGGTGACCTTTATGTTGAAGCTAAAAATGTAACTTTAGATCATGCTACAATTGAAGGAAATGTGTACTTTGCTAATGAAGAGGTAAAGAGCTCCTTTACTTTAACTGAATCAAAGGTAACTGGAACACAAGAGGTTTCAAAATAATTTTTTAGTGTTAATAATTAGAATGTTAGAGGTTGTACATAGGTAGCCTGTTAGGGCTACTGTTGTACAACCTTTTTTTTAATAGAGGTGTTTAATAATTATTATTATGCAGCTGTTTAATAAACATTTTAATGGAGTTTTTTATAAATATTTTTCTAGGTGCAACAAGGAAAGTATAATGAGAAATAAAGGTGTACAAGCGCTGAGTTGCCTATTTTCGCCTTTTCCCTAAATAAGCTTCCTTTATATCTTCATTATTTAAAAGTTCATCCCCAAGACCTTGAAGGATTATATTGCCCGTTTCCATTACATAGCCCCAATTAGCGGTTTTTAAGGCCATGTTAGCGTTTTGTTCAATTAATAAAACAGTAATCCCTTCTTTGTTTATTTCTCTTATAATATTAAATATATCTTTTACTACCAAAGGGGCTAAGCCTAAGGAGGGCTCATCCATCATAATTAGCTTTGGATTACTCATAAGAGCCCTTCCAACTGCCAGCATTTGCTGCTCTCCCCCAGAAAGCGTTCCTGCTAACTGCCAGCTTCTTTCCTTTAATCTTGGAAAAAGATCATATATGTGGTCTAAATCTTTATTGAGACTATCCTTTCTTAAATAAGCTCCAATTTTTAAATTTTCAACTACTGCAAGATTAGCAAATACCTTTCTTCCTTCAGGAACAAGAGTTATACCAAGGGATACTATATCCGTTGGGTTCATACCAAGAATTTCTTCACCATCAAAGGTTATAGAACCGGATTTTGCTTTCACTATGCCAGCAATAGTTCTAAGGGTTGAGCTTTTACCTGCACCATTTGCACCTATAAGTGTAATGATTTCACCTTTAGGCACCTCTAGGGATATGTTTTTAATGGCCTGGATGCCTCCATAGGAAACACTGAGATTAGATATTTTAAGAAAGCTGGTATTATTCATCCTCTGCCACCCCCAAATAGGCATCAATAACCCTTTGATTGTTTTGAATTTCTGACGGCACCCCAGAAGCAATGAGCTTGCCAAAGTCTATTACATAAATTCTATCAGATATCTCCATTACAAGATTCATATGATGCTCTATCATGAAAATTGTTAAATTAAATCTACTTTTTATTTCTCTTATAAAATCTGTGAGTTCATTTGTTTCCTGAGGGTTCATACCGGCAGCTGGTTCATCTAATAACAAAAGGATTGGGTTCGTAGCTAGTGCTCGAGCAATTTCTAAATGACGCTGTTTACCATAGGGCAGAGAACTTGCAATTTCATCCTTTAGACTTAAAAGTCCCAAAATGTCCAGTAGCTCTAGAGCTTCCTCTTTAATTTTCTTTTCTTCTTTATAATTAACCATAAAAGTAGCGGATAGGAGATTAGCCTTTAAATTCATGTGCTTTGCAATTAGAACATTTTCAAATACAGTTAGATCCTTGAAGAGTCTTATATTTTGAAAGGTTCTTGCAACTCCAAGTTTAGTTATTTTATCAGGAGTTTTTTCAATTATATTCTTATATTTCTGCTGGTTTTCACCGGAATAGAGCTTTTTCATATTTCCTCTTGGAAAGCCTTCAAGAATTTTCTTATCCTTAAAATAAACAGCACCGTTTGTAGGAGAATAAACTCCAGTAACCACATTAAAGGCAGTGGTTTTTCCTGCTCCATTAGGACCAATTAGGGCTACTATTTCTCCTTTATTAACCTGGAGGGAAAGATTATTAACTGCTACGACACCGCCAAACTGCATAGTGATATCCTCAAGGCTTAAAATACAGCTACTCATTATTTTCTCCTCCCTTCTTATCCTTAGATTTAAATCTTCCAAAGAAATGCTTTAAACTCTTATAAATATTGTCCCAGGAAAATTCTTTATTTCCCATTAATCCTCGGGGATAGAAGAGGACTATTACCATAAGAAGCACTGAAAAAATAACCATTCTAAAGCCCGCTCTAAAAATTGGAATTTCAAAAGAGCCAATAGAAAGAGGGGAGTCAAAGAATCTCAGAAGTTCCTTTCCTGCAGTTATTAAATAAGCAGAAATAACAGTACCTGATATACTACCCATACCTCCCAAGACTACAATTAGCAAAAGCTCGTAAGTAACGGCAATTTTAAATTGATTAGAATCAACTGCTGTAAGATGAGAGGCAAGAAGTCCACCTCCAATTCCTGAAAAAAAGGCACCTATGGTGAAGGCCATCTGTTTGTGCTTGAAAAGATTAATTCCCATAGCCTCTGCTGCAATATCATCCTCTCTTATGGCCTTAAAAGCACGTCCATAGGAGGATTTTAAAATAAGAACCATTATAGCTATACAGAGAGCTGATATGCCTATAGGTATAAAAAGACTTTTGAAGCCGGGAATGCTCTTAATACCTAGAGAACCATTGGTTATAGAGGCTAATTGATCATTTGCAATAACTGCTCGGATTATTTCAGAAAAACCTAGGGTTGCTATTGCTAGGTAGTCACTTTTAAGTCTTAGTACAGGAGTTCCTATAATTAGGGCAAAGACTGCGGCTAAAAGCCCTCCCAATAGTAATGCAATGGTGAAAGGAAGTTCAATATTTGCAAGAGCTGAATTTATAGGTATTAAATAATATATATTTGCTCTAAGTTCAGTAGGAATGGTTAGAACACCTACTGTATAAGCACCAATTGCCATAAAGCCAGCTTGTCCTAAAGAGAATAAACCTGTAAAGCCGTTTACCAAATTCATGGATACTCCTACTAAGGCATAAATTGCACCTAGTCTTACAATTCTTGTAATATACGAGCTTCCAATAACCTTGTTATCTAACAGATATATCAATAAGATTAATATAATAGCAAGAACAAGGATTAGGATTGTTTTTGTTTTCTTTTTTATCATAATAACATCACACCTTGTCAGTAATCTTTTCGCCTAGTAGACCGCTAGGCCTAACAAAAAGCATTATAATTAATAAAACAAAGGTAAAAGCATCGCTGTAGCCAGTCATGCTGGGGAAAAAGGCAACTAGGAAGGTTTCACAAATACCTATAATAAAGCCCCCTAGTACAGCTCCAGGTATGCTGCCTATTCCTCCTAGTACTGCAGCAACAAAGCACTTAAGGCCCGGCATCATACCGCTGTAGGGATATACTGAAGGACGAGGTGCAAAGTACAGTATAGCTCCTACTGCAGCTAGAGCAGAACCTATGGCAAAGGAGATGCTAATAACACGATTAATTTTAATACCCATGAGCTGAGAGGTTTCAAAATCTTTGGAAACAGCCCTCATAGCCATTCCTACCTTTGTTTTATTAACTAAGTACATAAGAATAGCAAGAAGTATAAGGGTGACTACTGGGGTAATAAAGGTAGCTATTTGTGAATGGATATTTCCTATGACTATCTGCTTCTGAAGAAAGGTTAGCTCTGGAAAAGCCTTTGGTAATCCTGTAAATAGATAAGTAGCTAGATTTTCTAATAAGAAAGAAACCCCTATTGCGGATATCATAACAGACATTCGAGGAGAGGTCCTTAGAGGCTTGTAGGCAAGCTTTTCTATAAACACCCCAAGAAACACTGTTGCCATTATTGCTAAAGGAATAGCCACATACCAAGGGAGCATGAAGTTTACCATTGCAAAAATCATAAAATAGCCAGCCATCATAAAAATATCACCGTGAGCAAAATTAATAAGCCTTAGGATACCATAAACCATAGTATATCCGATGGCAATTAGTGCATAAGCACTGCCTACAGAAATACCAGTGAAGGTATGCTGTAGAAAAGTATCTAAAGTCATGAGTGTACCCTCCTTTATACAATGTATAAAAATATGAAGTAGTTGCTATTATCAAGAATATAATTGTATTTATTAATTTAATCCTGAGAAAGCAATTGCTTCCCCAGGATAAATAATTAATACTATTCTGTTAGAGAATCCACTGTTACAGTCTCATAATATTGAAATTTACCATTCTTAACTATTTTTATGATTGCATAGTTCTTTATTGCATCACCATTTTTATCAAAATTAAGAGTACCTGTCACTGCATCAAAATCCTTTGTAGCCTTTAGCGCCTTCATTATAGCTTCACCATCCGTTGAGCCGGCTCTATTTATAGCATCTATCATAACTATATAGGCATCATAGCCCAAGGCTGAAACTGCAGGGATTATTTCCTCTTTACCCTTTGATTTTAGTTCCTCTTTAAAGCCCTTTACGAAACCTTTAGCAATTTCTGTGGCCTGACTATTGTTTTCATCAAAGAAGGTTGAAAGAACTACGCCCTCAGAATCAGCTCCGGCATTTTCTATAATAGCTGAGTTTTCCCAAGTATCTCCACCCATTATTGGACAAGTGATACCTAAGGCTCTTGCCTGCTTTATAAGTAGAGGAGCAGTGGTTATTGAGGAGGGAGCAAATATTACATCAGGATTAGCTGCTTTAATGTTTTGGAGAATAGCATTAAAGTCCGTTGCATTCTGCTGGAAGGTAGCTTTTGCTACTACAGAGCTTTCATTTTTTGTTAACTTCTTAAAAGCACTTTCAAAAAACTGTCCAAGTCCTGTGGAATAGTCATCACCTAATTGTGTGATAACTGCAGCAGTCTTTGCATTGTTTTTTACAGCGTAATTAGCCATTACTGTTCCCTGGAAGGGATCAAGGAAACAAGTTCTAAAATAGTAATCATTTCCTAAGGTTACTTGAGGGTTTGTACATGAAGCACCCATAGCAGGTATACCAGCTTCTTTGAATATATCTCCTGCAACTATTGAAACTCCTGAGCCGTAGGAGCCTATCACTGCAACTACCCCTTGATCAACTAAATAATTTGCAGCATTAGCTGCTTCTGTTTTGTCTGACTTATTATCCACAATAACTAATTCCACCTTATAGGTTTTATCACCTATTTTAACAGTGGGGTTAATTTTGTTGGCATAAATAATCCCATCAGCCTCTTGTTGACCGCCCCCTCCATTTTCACCGGTGGTAGGCTCGAAAACGCCAATCTTAATCACATTTTCTTCTTCCTTGCTGCATCCAATCATTAGCATTGATAACATACAAAGTACCATTGCAATGGAAAGTAGTTTTTTCATTTTGAAAATCCTCCCTAAAAATGATATTTTCATAAAAACCAAATAAATATTTTGCAATTTATAACATTAAGCTATAAATCAATGAATAAAATTAAGGAATTCTGTATGATATGTACAAACTGAACTTTGTCGTATCCTATGTATCTATATGATTTAAGGGATATGCTCTTCTTTAGAATTTATTTATTATAAGATATACTAAAGGGAAGAGAATAATATGCTAATTTTAAAAAATATATACAAGGAGGTAGCAATATTGAGTGAAAAGCATGGTGAAAATTTAAAGAGTAAAGTGGGCAAAGAGCTTTCTCTTATCTGGAGTCTTAAGGAGTTGTATAGTTCTTTTCAAGGACAGGACTTCCTTAGAGATTTAGACCTTTTAGACAAAAGGATACAGGAGCTTAACCACATGGCAGAAAGCAACTTCAAGGATACTAGCAATAGAGTAGTAAAGCTTGAGGAGTATATAACAAAGCTAAATGAATATCAGGATCTCTTCGGTAGGCTAATGGTTTATGCTAATCTTTCCTTTTCAGCTAATTCAAAGGATGGCATTGCAAAGAGCTATATGGGAATTATCGAAGCAAAGAGTACAGCTCTTACAAAAACGAAGGTTCGCTTTTCTAAATGGCTTCTAGGGATAGAAAATCTTAAAGAGCTAAGTGAAAGCTCTGATATTATAAAGGATCATTTATTTTTCTTAGAGGAAACCCGTAAGCAGGCTGCCTATACCTTAGATGAAAAAGAAGAGGATGCTATTGCAAAATTAAGACTCACAGGCTCAAGTGCTTGGGCAAATATGAAGAAGCTCCTAGCTTCTAATCACACTGTTGACATTGAGCTTCAAGGGAAAAAGGAAACCTTGGGGATTAATTATATTAAAAATATGTCCTTTTCAAAGGATGGAGAGCTGAGACGAAAGGCCTACTATGCAGAAAAGGAAAGCAACGAAAAAATAGCAGAGCCCATTGCAGCAGCCTTAAATGCAATTAAGGGAGAGGTTTTAACCTTGTGTGATATGAAGGGATATATGTCCCCGCTACATAAAACATTAGTAGATTCACATATGGATGAGGAAACCCTTGAGACTATGTTAAAGGTGATGAAGGAAAGCCTTATAGATTTTCAACCTTATTTTAGTAAGAAGGCTGAAATTTTAGGTCATAAAGATAAGCTTCCATACTATGATATTATGGCTCCAGTGGGAAAGGATATGGTTTTTAGCTACCCTGAGGCAGCAGAGTATGTGATAAAGCATTTTTACTCCTTCTCTGAGGAAATGGGAGATATGGCATCAGAGGCTTTCAACAATAGTTGGATAGATGCAGAGGTTAGAGAAGGGAAAAGTGGAGGAGCCTTCTGCAGCAATATTCATGGTATTGGTGAAAGCAGAATATTATCAAGCTTTAGTGGAAGCTTCAAAAATGTATGCACTCTTGCCCATGAGCTTGGGCATGCTTATCATGGTCACATTTTAAGGACAGAGAAAGCCTTAAATGCTTTTTACCCTATGCCCTTAGCTGAAACTGCATCAATTTTTTCTGAGACCTTAGTAAGAAATGCAGCCCTTCAGGAGGCAGATGAAGAGGAGGCTATGGCAATTTTAGGAGCAGAGCTTATTAATAACAGCCAGACTATAGTGGATATATATGCAAGATTCCTTTTTGAAAAAAGAATTTTTGAAGAGAGGAAAAAGGGTCAGCTTTCCTTAAGGGAGATAAAGGAACTTATGCTTTGGGCTCAGAAGGAGGCTTACGGCGATGCTATAGATCCAGATACCCTTGATGAATATGCATGGATTCATAAGGCACATTATTATTTTCCAGATAGAAGCTTCTATAACTTCCCTTATGCCTTTGGGCTTCTATTTGCAAAGGGGTTGTATAAAATCTATCTTAAAGAAGGGGATAGCTTTATAAATAAGTATAGGGATATATTAAGACTTACTGGGAGAGCCTCTGTGTATGATGTAGCAAAATTTGCTGGCATAAATCTTCATAATGAAGAATTTTGGAGAGGTTCAATGGAAATAATTAAAAAGGATATTGAAAAATTTTGCAGTATAAAAGGTAGCAATATGTTATAATCGGTAAAAGCATATTGAAGAGGTGAGGTTATGGAACAAAAATTTTACACTAAAGGTGAGGAGATTTTTAATGCGGTAACTCATGGAGTAGGTACTGCCTTAGCCCTTGCAGCTCTGGTAATATTAATTATATTATCATCAATTTATGGCACATCCTGGCATATGGTCAGCTTTATTATATATGGTTCAACCTTAGTTATTCTATATCTTGGTTCAACACTTTATCATTCAATAACGAATATTAAAGCAAAGAGGCTCTTTAGGAAATTTGATCATATGTCTATATATCTTCTTATTGCAGGTACCTATACACCTTACTGTCTAACAGTTTTAAGAGGCACTGTAGGATGGTTAATATTAGGATTGGTTTGGGCTTGCGCTATTGTAGGAATAGTAATAAAGTCCTTTTCCACAGGGAAAAAGGATAAGTTATCCACTCTTTTATATATCATAATGGGTTGGGTAATAATTGTTGCCTTTAAGCCACTAGCTCAAGGTATGAGCACTTTAGGAATAGTGTTTTTGATTCTTGGAGGCCTAGCCTATACCTTTGGAACACTTTTTTATATGAAGGATAAGCTAAAGTTTAATCATGGACTTTGGCATCTCTTTGTAATAGCCGGTAGTATAATGCATTTTTTCTCAGTGCTTACCACATTGAATATTAGCTAGAATTTAAAATTAGCTGGAATTCAATATTAGCTATAAATACAAAGGCGTGGTAAATTATAATATAATTTACCACGCCTTATCCTATTCTATTTCATTAACCAATACTTATATAATTTAAAGATTTTTATCTGTTGTTTATTGCTTAAGCTTTGCCTTCTGCTGGTTCCTGAGCACTTTTACCAACGCTCTTATCATTTTTTGTTTCCTGTTCTATTTCCTGACCAGGTGCTAAGTCTCCACCTTCACCACTAGAAGCATTTTCATCTTCTGAAGCATCCACTTCTTCGGTAATTGCAGGCTTATTTGCAAGAGCTATTAAGGTATCTTCTTCTGTTACAAGCTCTACACTCTTTGGAAGTTCTATATCTTTAGCATATATTTTATCATTATATTCTAGAGATGAAATATCTATAGTAAGTTCAGAAGGAAGCTTATTTGCTGGTGCCTGAATTTCAATATCTCCCTGTAGAATTTCTAAAATAAGCTGTTTATATTCAATGCTTTCTCTTCCCTCAAAGGTTATTGGAAGATTTAGTTTAATAACATCTCCAGATTTAACAGCCTGAAAGTCTACATGGATAAGGCTGTTGGAAAGGAAATCTTTTTGAACCTCTTTAACCATACAGGTATGTTTTTTACCTTTCAAATTTAATGATAATAATGTACTTTTTGCATTATTATTAAGAAGCCTAGCCATATCAATTTCTGGAACCTTTATAGATAGGGGCTTTTCCATAGAGCCCCCATATATCACTCCTGGTATAATACCTTCTCTTCTTAAAGCCTTTGCTTTATCGGAAGCAGGTCTATCTAAAACCTTCATATCTTTATCGCTCATGGTAACACTCCTTTTCTTTTCTATATATTTATTTTAGCTGATTATTTATAAGGATAAAGGATTTATGGGGAATATTAACTAATGCTTTAGCCTTTGTTAATATTATTGTTATGTTGTTAATAAATTTATTTTATTTAATGGTGCATAATCATTATTAAAAAGGAGCTTGCCCATAAGATAAATAATACCTTAAGGATAAGCTCCCTTAAAAATCCATTCTTTTTATTTATAGTTTTATTTTAGAGTATCCCATAAATGATCCAAGCCAGGAGCATGCTCATCAGGCCTTTCTGGCATCACTGGAACTGGGAAACCTTCATATATATCTGGGGCACTCATTTTTCCGCTATCTCTGCTTGGAGATTCTCCATTTATAATCTCACCTATTAGATTCTCATCTAGGGCAAAATTAAATTGAATATTATTAAAGCCCTTATCAATGTATTTTCTGCATTCTGGATATTTTTCTAAATCATAATTAGGAATAGGGAATATACTACCCCAATTTACACCTAAGGTTTCAAGAGCTTTAGCAAAGCTATTTTGATGAGCATTGTCTCTAACCATTAAGAAAGCTATGGTCTCACGAAGGGTTTTATTGCTGCTCATTTCATATATTCTTGATTTCTGAAGTACCCCTGTTGATTCTAAGCTGACGTTGTTTATAAGGTCAGCAATTAAATTTCCGTGATTATATACCCAACTACCATTCCAAGGATTACCTGAGGCATCCACTGGGAGGGAGCTTTGAGCACCAACTATGTAATGATGAGGATTTACATTATGACCTTTAACTGCATCGCTGAGAGGAGCATTGTTTGGACCGGAGTTGCCAGGCTCTGAATAACCGGATCCATCTAATAACTGATTTATTGTCGATTGCACAAGCTCTACATGGGCAATTTCCTCTAAGAATACATTTTTTATTAAATCTCTATAGGGTTTTGCGTTTCCTCTAAAGTTAGCTGATTGGAAGGAATACTGCATCATTGTACGCATTTCGCCAAATTGGCCTCCTAGAGCCTCTTGCAGAAATCTTGCAGCTTCTGGATCTGGCTTATCCTTTACTATTTCATTGATTAGATCATCTTTATAAAAATACATTGAAAATCCTCCTTTATATTAATTTATACAGGAATTTATATGTTTCTTCTGCCTGTGTTACCCATTTTAACTGGAGAATAAAATTAGTAAAGGATAAAAGGACAAAGTTTACAGTAGCTTTAGCGTTTCTTAATTATATCTTTGTCATATTAATAAAATAGTAAAGTAATTATAAAACCAAGAAATACATTCAAAATATTCTAATAATATCTTGACAAACCTGTACGTACAAGCTATGATGGAAATATAAGGAGACTATGATTTCTCTTAGGCCTAAGTTAAAGATAGCGCTCATGAAAACAATTACAAACCCGATAAGGAGGAGAATTATGGGTAAATATTCACAGGATGCTTCTTTACTTCTTGATTATATCGGAGGAAAAGAAAATATATCTGCTGTTGCTCACTGTGCTACTAGAATGCGTTTTGTTTTGAATGATCCTTCCAAAGCACAAGTGAAAAATATACAAGAGATAC
>JAEXZL010000139.1 GCA_023451395.1 Bacillota bacterium
ATCCTGGAGGATATCCCTGAAGTGTTGCAGCCAAATTAATGTTAGGCTCAGAATCATCTTTCTGTGCAAGAGCCTTTATTTCCCCTGTTGAAGCTTTAATTAGTACTGCTCCTATTTGAGAAAATTCGTTGTAGATTTCTTTTTTTAATATTTCTTCAATCTTTCTCTGAATATGACCATCTAAGGTTAAATTAACATTTGCTTTAACAGGTAAGCTATAGCCTGCTTGCCTTATATAGCCATTCTTATTTACAGCTAATAAAACCTCAGGATATTGATTATCCATCATATATTCTATTAGCCTTCCCTCAAGGGAATTATTATCCTTAATCTTCTCATCCCAGCTTTTTTTATTTGTGATAATATTTACAATATTCCATACGCTACTTCTATCTATCTTTTCCTGTTTGTATGTGTATATTCCTTTAACATCATCTAGTAGTGACTGAAGCTTAAGAAAACTACCCTCGTCTATTACAAAGTATACATTACCTGAACTTTGGTTTAAAATAGAATTTAAATTAAAATCCCTATGAGATTCCTTCAAAATATATTCAACTGTCATGAGTTTATCTAGATTACTTTCATAATTATTAAGCTTAAATAATCTAGTATTAAAAACCACAACATACTCCTCTTTATACTTTCCTAAATATTTCCCTTTATCGTCTAAGAGCTGAAAGCTCAATTCTGAAACTCTCTCACCATACAGATATTGCGTATCTGCAAGAGATTTATAATAAGAGCTACGAAAGTATTGAAAATAAATAAGTCTTCCAATTAAAAATATAAAAATTATAGCAACTAAATAGATAAAGGTTATCAATCTTCTTTTATTTAAAGTAAAAAACAAATAAAAAACACCTCCATTACAATTATTGACTGTAATGAAGATGTCTAATCCTTGATATCTATCTTTGAAGAATATGTTTTATATTTGCTGAAATAATATCTATGGCAACTTTATTATGTCCTCCCTCAGGAACAATTAAATCAGCATATCGCTTTGTAGGCTCAATGAATTGAAGATGCATAGGTCGTACAACTGTTAGATATTGATTTATAACAGAATCTACTGAACGACCTCTCTCGTTAATATCTCTAACAAGCCTTCTAATTATCCTAACATCTGCATCTGTATCAACATAAATTTTTACATCTAAAAGCTTTCTAATTTCCAGATCAGATAATACTAGAATTCCTTCTAAAATAATAATATCTCTTGGTTCCACCCTTACTGCTTCCTTTTTCCTAGTATGTACAGAGAAATCATATATAGGTTTCTGTATTTCTTTTCCAGCTATAAGGCTTTCTAAATGAGAAACCAACAAATCATTATCAAAAGCATCAGGATGATCATAATTTGTTTTAACTCTTTCTTCCATTGATAAATGACTCTGATCCCTATAGTAAGAATCCTGCTCTATCATAGCAATACAGTCCTCTGGAAATTTACTGCAAATTTCCTTTGCAACTGTGCTTTTACCTGATCCAGTGCCTCCAGTAATACCTATGAGAATAGGCTTCTTCATTGATTAATCCCCCTCTTATCAAGAATAAGTTCTAAGCTTTTTCCCTTTATGAGCATTTCCTTTTCCTTCAGCTCTTCTGGACAATAAATACTGTATATCATCTGTGCCTGAGGAGTAGATTCTATAGCTTCATCCTGGGCATTTTTTAGGTCGTCAATAGTAATTTCTATGTTATCTCCAATAGGCCTTAGTATTTCGACCTTGTCTCCTTTGAAAACCTTATTTCTTTGTTCTATTACGGCTCTTTTAGTTTCTTTATCATAAGATTTAACAACACCGACAATATCAAAATCTCGTATGTAGCTAGAGCTATCATAAATTTGTTTATTCTTTTCACCTAAATAAAAACCTGTATGATATTGTCTATGAGAGACCTTATTGAGGTTTTCCATCCACTTTTCTTTAAACTCGTAAGCCTCAGGATTCTCAAAATAAGCATCTATTGCATTTCTGTATGATTTAACAACAGCAGCTACATAATATGCACTTTTCATTCTACCCTCAATTTTCAAGGAATATATTCCACTTTTTATGATCTCAGGAATATACTCTATCATACATAAATCTTTTGAATTCATTATATATGTTCCCTTATCATCTTCAATTACTGGGAAATACTCTCCTGGTCTCTTTTCTTCCACAAGATAGTATTTATATCTGCAGGGCTGAGCACAAGCACCTCGATTTGCATCCCTACCAGTTAGATAATTTGACAACAAACATCTTCCTGAATAGGACATACACATTGAGCCATGAACAAATGCTTCTAAATCACAGTCCTCGCTTAATTTGCTTCTGATCTCTTTTATTTCTGTAAATGAGAGCTCTCTTGCCAATACTATTCTTTTAACACCATTTTTATGCCAGAATTCCGCAGACTTCCAATTTATGTTGTTTGCTTGAGTGCTTAGGTGAATCTCCAAATCAGGAGCAACCTCTTGAGCCGTAAGAATTATTGAAGGATCTGAAACTATTATAGCATCAATATTTGCATCCTTTAATTTTAAGATATAATCTTCTAAACCAACTAAATCATTATTATGAGGAAATACATTTAAAGTAACATAT
>JAEXZL010000187.1 GCA_023451395.1 Bacillota bacterium
GTATGTGATTGAACAGCTACAAACAGCAGATCACTATGTAAAATTCAAATCTGATGATTTTGACATGTTGATTATACATTCTGATTGGATTTCAACCTATCACGCAGATGGATTTTTAAAGGAAGTATCAGATATTTATGAAATGGCAGGCTTGTCTTTCGAAAATGACTTCCATCAAATAACACAGACCTATGCCAAGTATGACGATGGGGTCTATGCATTTCCTCTAGATCTATATGCTTACACTATGTATTATAATAAAGAATTTGTATCTGAAAATGAAGTTCCAAAGACCTATGAGGATCTAGTTGCTTTAAGCAAGAAGCTAGACTCAGAGAAAACTGGTGTTTATACTTTAGGATATCCTCTTACTGGAGATCATCAATGGGCTTACATGGCTTATTTAACACAAATGGGTGTTGATTTTGTAAAGGATGGATACATTAAGGTGGATACTAATGAAGCAGCAGAAGCCTTTATGAAAATTAACCAGCTTATATATAAGGATAAAATCAGTCCAGCTAATTTAGGAGCAAATGATCAGTTTAATCCTTTTGTTAAAAAGTCTCAAGGAAATGCAAATATTCAAACAGCTATATCCTTAACAGGACCATGGAACTATACTCCTGCTAAAGAGGTTTGGGGAGATAAATTAGGAATAGCAACAATACCTGTTTTGGGTAAGGAATTAAGAGTTCCAGCAGGTGGACATAACTTTGCTGTATCTGCAAAGGTAACTGATGAAGAAAAGCTTAAGGGAATTGCTGAATTTATGAAATATGCCTATAATCCAGAAGTGATGATTAACTGGGCAGATTCTGGACAAGCTCCTATACATTTAAAGACCATGGAAACAGTAAAGAAGAGCCCTGAGAAGTATCCTGTAGCAGCGGTTAACTATGGAATATTTGATAAGGCTGAGATTTTACCTGCAATTTATAATGTTAGAGAACAGGTTAAATATATAAATGAAACTGTATGGTCAATGGTTATAACAACTCCGGACCTTAAAAAGGAAGCATTAATGGAAGAACTTAAAAATGCAACGGAAATAGCCAAAGAGCTTTCTCAAAAGTAATATAGTTAAAAGCTTATATACCTTTTAAAAAAGCTATATAAGCTTTTTTTATAGAATTCTATTTGCCTATGAAAATATAGGAAAGGGGGAAAACAATGAAAAAAAATAAGAGGACAGGAATTTTCTTCGTTTTACCTTTCATTGTGTTTTTTATTTTATTCTGGCTTTTACCTTTTGGCTATGGGATATTTATGAGCCTTCACAAGTATAGCCTCGTAGCAGGAAACCAGGGCTTTATTGGCCTGGATAATTATATAAAGATACTATTTTCTGATTCAATGCATAATAAAAACTTTATCCTTGGACTTAAGAATACCCTTATCTTCGTAGCATATACTACACCTTTGCTGGTTGGCATCAGTCTGGCCTTAGCTCTATTATTAGATAGGCTTCCAGAAAGGCTTAAGGGAGCCTTTAGAACCATTTATTTTACATCCTATTCCGTATCCGTTACAGCGGTATCAGCTATTTTCATTTGGCTTATGAAAGGAAGCGGAGGTTATTTTAATACCCTTTTAATACAGCTGAAGATTTTAAAGGCACCGATCCCATGGTTGGAAATGCAGCCTTATGTATGGGCTACCTTAACCATAGCTACTGTTTGGTGGACAATTGGTTATAATATGATGCTCTTTGTAAATGCTTTAAACGAGGTGGATTATGCCCTTTATGAGGCTTCAGCAATTGATGGTGCAGGCTTTTGGTCCCAATTTAGATATATAATAATGCCTAGTATAAAAAATGTATTCTTTTTTGTTTTAATGACAACAATTATAGCTTCCTTCAATGTTTATGGACAGCCTCGTCTTATGACCTCTGGAGGTCCAGGGCAGAGCACAAAGCCATTAATCATGTTCATTAATTCCACCATAATGGAGCAGAACAATCTTGGCATAGGAAGTGCTATGACAATTCTTATGGGTATAGTAATAATTCTAATTTCTATTGGTCAGTATTATATGACTAAAGAAAAAGAAATTTTATAGGAGGAGAGCTTATGCAGAGTAAAAAGTTAAAAACAGTTGTATTAGTCATTGTAGCATGTATAATTGCTTATTTATTTTTGCTGCCCTTATTCTTTATGGTTTTTACCAGCTTCAAGGGCTTGTCTGAAGCTATGACTTCCTCCACATTAATACCTAAGGAATGGACCCTCAAGAATTACATGGACTTGTTTGCAAACACCACCTCTTCTCCTATAGGAAGATGGTTTATAAATACTATTATTGTTACCTTTGCAGGAACAATTTTAAGAATAATAACAAGCACCTTAGCAGCCTATGCCCTGGCAAGATTAGATATACCCTTTAAGTCCCTTATTATTATTGGGCTGATATGGGCAATGGCTATACCTGAAATAGTAACCTTCTTCCCGCTATTTTACATTTTCAAAGAAATTGGAATGATAAACAGTCTTTGGCCATTAATTCTTCCATCAGGCTCAGGGGTGATGGTTATCTATTTGATTTATAATTTTTTAAAAAGCTTTCCAAAGGCTCTGGAGGAAGCTGCTTATCTGGATGGGGCTTCTACACTACAGATTTTGTGGCATATTGTTATACCATCCATTAAACCTATTCTTTTCACCCAAGGCTTTATAACCTTTTTAGGCTTATATAATAATTACCTATGGCCATCTTTGGTAATAAATCGTACGGAAATGCGTACCCTAACCTTAGGAGTAGCCTCTTTGGTTTTAGGAGAAAATTATAATAATCCAGGGCTAATGATGGCAGCAACGGTTATGACCGTTCTTCCTGTATTACTTTGCTTTATGTTTGTAAATAATTATATAGTTAAGGGCTTTACACATTCAGGAATAAAATAAATGGAGGGGATTAAATGAGAAATGAATATCCACGTCCCGACTTTACCAGAGATTTATGGATGACTCTTAATGGGCAGTGGGACTTTGATATAAAAGACGGAAAGACGAGAAAAATACAGGTGCCCTTTGTTTATCAATCTAAGATGAGCGGTATTGGAGAAGCATTAGAAGTAGACAGAGTAGTATATAAAAGAAGCTTTAAGGTTCCAAAGGAATGGAAGAATAAAAGTATTTTATTAAATTTTGGAGCAGTGGACTATAGCTGCAGAATTTTTATAAATGGAAACTCCATAGGACAGCATGAAGGTGGACAAACACCCTTTAGTTTTGAAATTAATCCCTACCTTACTGGAGAAGATGAAGAAATAATGGTAGAGGTTCAGGATCCACTAAAGGATGAAACCATAGCAAGAGGCAAACAGTTTTGGGAAAGTGAACCTAAATTTATATGGTACACTCCCAGCACAGGTATCTGGCAGAGTGTATGGTTAGAGGTAGTGGAAAAAGAAAGACTTGAAAATATTTATTTTACACCGGATGTAGATGAGGGTACTGTGGAAATAAGATATGCACTAAGCAGTGACACTGTATTCCCCTGCCAGCTTTCCTTTAATATTACCCTTGAAGGGGCAATGATATTTAATGGAACTATCACAGCCAATGAAAGATATGGAAAGCTTACTGTAGACATATTTAATAATAAAGCCTTAAAGGGTCCAATTCACTTTGAGGGCCTCTGCTGGTCTCCGGAAAATCCTGTGCTTTTTGATGTGGATATTAAGCTTCACTGTGAGGGAGAAATTAAGGATAAGGTAACAAGCTATTTTGGAATGAGAAAGATTCATATAGAAAATGGACGGATATTCTTAAACAATAGACCCTATTATCAAAAGCTTTTACTGGATCAGGGATATTGGAAGGAAAGCCTTCTTACAGCTCCCAGTGATGAAGCCTACAAGGAAGATATTATAAAATCTAAGGCCATGGGCTTTAATGGTGTGAGAAAGCATGAAAAGGTGGAAGATCCAAGATATCTTTACTGGGCTGATAAATTAGGCTTTTTAGTATGGGAGGGAATGGCAAGCTTCTGGTCCTATAGTACTGAAGCTGCTGGAGCTTTCACAAAGGAATGGGTTGATGTAATTAAGAGAGATTATAATCACCCCTGTATCGTTGTTTGGGGAATGCTCAATGAAAGCTGGGGAGTTCCTAATATTTATCACGATAAAATGCAGCAAAGCTTTGCAGACTCACTTTATCATTTAGCCCATAGCCTTGATAAAACAAGATTGGTTATAGGAAATGACGGCTGGGAAATGACTAAATCAGATATCTGTGCAATACATAGCTATAAGCATGGAGCTGACGAGGATGTTAGGCAGCAGCAAATCTTTGAGGAGAGTTTAAAATCCCCAGAGAAGTTTCATAACATAGTAGTTAGATTGCCTTATGCAAAGGGATATGAGTATAAGGGACAACCAATTGTACTTAGTGAATTTGGTGGAATATCCTTAGGAAAAAATGAAGAGGGCTGGGGCTATACCAATTCCTCCAGCGGAGAAGAATTTTTAATAACCTATGAAAGGATAATGGAAGCTGTATATGCTTCTGATATAATTTGCGGTTATTGCTATACACAGCTTACAGATGTTCAGCAGGAGGTTAATGGACTGCTTACAGAGGATAGGGAGTTTAAAATTGACCCTAAAATAATAAAGAAAATTAATGATAGAAAAAAATAGATAGGAAAGGAACAGAAGGAAATATGAGAACAACTATATGGGCTCATAGAGGCTCATCCTATATTGCACCTGAAAATACCATAGAGGCCTTTGAGTTAGCAGTTCTTCATAAGGCTGATGGTATTGAATTAGATATACATTTAACTGCAGATAATAATTTAGCGGTTTTTCACGATGATGATCTTACAAGAACTACTAATGGCAAGGGTTTAATTGAAGAATGTACTATGGATTATTTAAAAACCTTAGATGCCTCTATTAATCATCCTAAATATAGAGGAGCTAAAATCCCTACCTTAGAGGAAGTATTTGACTTTATGACGGGCAACGATCTGAAACTTAATATTGAGCTTAAAGAAGAGCATGAGAGCAATAGAAAATTTATTGAAAAAGTAGCAGAGCTGGAAAAGGAATTTAGCTTTCAGGACAGGGTAATGTACTGCTCCTTTAATCACTATACCTTAATGAATTTAAAGAAGCTGCTTCCTCATACAAAGGTAGGACTTCTATATCATGCAGGTATTATAGAGCCTTGGCATTATGCAAAAAAAATAGGGGCAGATTGCATCCATCCTTCCTGGAAATTTGGGATGATGAATCAAGGAATTAAGGAAGCTCATAAATTAGGCTTAGAGGTAAACCTATGGACTGTGGATGATGAAAAGGATATGAGGACTTTATTTGCTGAAGGAGTAGATGGAATAATCACTAATAAGCCGGATTTAGCTGCATGGGTGAGAGAAGGAATGAAAAAATAATACGTCATGAAAGTAGTTGAAGCACTATGTTACAAGAAAAGAAGGATATTAATAAAATAAAGCTATTTGTTTTAGATATGGATGGTACCTTTTACTTAGGAAATAAAATTTTAGATGGCTCCTTAGATTTTATCAATAAGCTAAAAACCTCAGAAAAGGATTTTCTTTTCTTCACGAATAATTCTTCCAAATCTCCTAAGGATTATATAGAAAAGCTCCATGGTATGAACTGCAATGTAGATGATGAGGATATTTTAACCTCTGGAGATGTTACAATAGATTATTTAAAAACCTATTATGCTGATGCAGCTGTATATCTTCTAGGTACAAAGGAGCTTAGAAAGAGCTTCCTAAGCTCAGGAATAAAGCTCGAGGAGGATAAGCCTGAAGTGGTGGTGGTGGGTTTTGATACAGAACTAACCTATGAAAAGCTAGAAAAAGCCTGCTCTTTTATTAGAGAAGGTGCTAAGTTCATTGCTACTCATGTGGATATAAACTGCCCAACAGAAAAGGGCTTCATACCTGACTGTGGAGCTATATGTGCTGCAATTGAACTATCTACGGGTGTTTCTCCGGAATATATGGGAAAGCCTCAGGATAAAACAGCAAACTTTCTCCTTAAAAAGAGAAATTATGAAAGAGAAGAGATTGCCTTTGTAGGAGACAGGCTGTATACTGATGTGGCCACAGGAATAGACAATGGCAGTGCAGGAATACTGGTACTTACAGGAGAAACCAAGCTAAAGGATGTGGAAAAGTCCCACATTAAACCCCATCTCATATTTGAATCTCTTAAAGAAATGGGAGAATATATAGAGTAACAAAGAAAAGAGTAGATCTATTATTTTTAGGTCTACTCTTTTTTTATGGTTTATATCATCTTAGTGAACTATCCTTTGTTAAACTCCACCAATAGTAATCCTCTGTTTCTTTAAAAATTTTCATATCACATTTTTCTAATACCCTTTGTGATTGAATATTATTTTTTTCAGTTTCTGCTAATACCTTTGTAACGGAAGAGTGTTTTAATGCCCACTTACACATAGCAGTAACTGCTTCAGTAGTATAACCATTACTTTTATAATTTTCGTTAATACCATAGCCTATTTCAACTTCTCCATTAACATCAGGTATACTTTTGAAACAAGCACTCCCTATAAATTTTTCTTCATTCTTCAATTTAAAAAGCCAAAATGTATGCCATAAATAATCTTCACTATTATTTTGAACTAATGGAATCTGACTTTTAAAAATCTTTAATATTATCCCGTCCATTTCTTCACCACAATATTTACAGTTTAACTCTTTTTCAAATTCATTAATATTTTCAGTTATAAGTTTTAACTCATGACTATTAAGTGGAACTATTTCTAATCTATTTGTTTCTAATTTCATAATATCCCTTCTTTCAGGTGTTAAAAAGCAGCCCTTGCTCACAATTAATAACAATTGTCCAATGCTTTATATTCTTATTATATATAATTTATGGAGTATAATTCCAGTAATTATGTGGGTAAAAATAAAAGTGTCATATATCAACATTCACCTAAAAAAGAGCCATACTTCAAACTCTTAAACTACAGAAATGATTTTTAGGATAATTATGGAAATAATGATAAATTTAGGTTAAGCTTGAGATGTAGGCATAATTAATAGAGAGTTCCAATGCTATTAGCAAAGTAAGAGGGGGTTGAGCTATGAAAAAGGTTGTTATTGCCGATGATGAATTAAAAATATGTCGGTTAATTGAAACGCTTATAGATTGGTATTCTCTTAATATGGAGATTATTGATATAACTCATAATGGTATAGACACCTTAAGGGTAATTGCAGAAAAATCTCCGGATCTTGTAATAACGGATATAAGAATGCCTGGCTATGATGGTCTGGAAATGATAAAGAGGGCAAAGGAGATAGATTCCCATGTGGAGTTTATTGTAATTAGTGGTTACAGACATTTTGAATATGCTCAGTCTGCCATTAAATATGGAGTTGTGGATTATTTGCTAAAACCTATAAAAAAGGATGAGCTCTCAGCGGCATTAAAGAGAATCAACAATGGTTATGAACAAAAAAATCAGGATAGGAACCTTATTGGAATAAAAAATCATATTAGCAAGGGTAGAAAGGAATTTTTATGGGAGACCTTAAGTTCGCCTAATAAGAGCAGAGTCTTTAATAATCTAGAGGAGATAAATAATAATTATGGGTACAAGTTTAATCATGGATTATTTCAAATCCTGGCAATAAAACTTGATGATATAGGAGAATTATATAACACAAATATCGAATTTATGACCAAAAAAATTCATCAAATAGTACAGGAGCTTTTAAAGGACAGCTGCTATGATTTGGAGATTTACTTTGAAAGCACTAGAGCTATTATTTTATTAAATTACTCACAGGACAATAAAAAGCTTGTAAGAAGATATATAAAAGAGCTTTTGGATAAGCTTCTTCTACAGGAGTCTATTTTAGAGGGCTTAAAGGTAACCTTAGCCTTAGGAGGGCTTGTACACAGATTAGAGGAAATAAATATGTCCTATAAACAAGCTGTAAGAGGTATAGATCAAAGAATCATCCTTGGTACTAAAAGGATAATAGAGGGAGATAGTATTCAAAATTCTAATTTTCGTGGGACTGATTATTATATACAGCTTTATAAAAATATAAACCATTCCATTGTATCCTTAAACCTAAGGGAGTTAGTTCATGGGTTAGAAGAATTAAAGATTAGAATTTTAAGAGAAAATAATATTACTGGTCATGAAATATTGAATATTGTAAAAGGAATATTTAGTAGTTATTTAATACACATGAGAGCTAACAAGCTCATTGAAGATAAGGATGAGGAACTCTTAAGCAGCTTTAGCATCAATGTAAAGGGAATATATTCTGTAGAGGAGCTTTTCGATTATTTAATAAATGATATAAGCAAAGCATTAAAGGCTATTTTAGAGGAGAAAAAGCAAGAGGAGAATAAACCCATTCTCCAGGCTAAAATATATATGGAAAGCAATTTTAAAAATCCAATAACTCTTGAAGAGGTTGCTTCAAAGGTAGGATTTAATGCTACTTATTTTAGTACTCTTTTTAAAAAGTATACTGGGACAAGTTTTATAGAGTATCTTTCTGAAATTCGTATAAATAATGCAAAGAATCTTCTTAGGGAAACATCTTATAGTATAACAGCCATCTGTGAAGAGGTAGGCTATAGTGATATTAAGCATTTTACAAAATGTTTTGTTAAGTATACAGGACTTAAACCAAAGGAGTTTAGGAAATTATATTCATAGGAAGGTGATGGGATGAAACTTTATAGCAAGTATCTTTTTAATCGCTTTTTTGCTGTTTATATATTGACTATGCTTTTATCTTTCATTATTTTACTCACTCTTACTTTTCTTGTTATATTGGAGGATCGAAGCTGGTGGCTTTTAATTGCTGCCTATGTTTTTTATATATCTTTAACAGTGCTATTTTATGCTTTGGTGTATAAGCCTTATATGGTTACTAACAAGGTTTTAAAGCTCTTTGCCGAAGGTCATATGGTACAAGGGGTTTTTGAGCTTAAAACGCCTTTTTCAAGAGAAATGGAGAGATCAAACAATAAATTTAAGGAAATTTTAGATACAAAAAAGCTTATAAGCCTTTCAAAAAAGCAGGCAGAATATCTGGCTCTTCAAAATCAAATCAATCCCCATTTTTTATATAATACCCTTGAAGGAATAAGAAGCGAGGCATTGATTGCAGGTATGGATTCTGTGGCGGAAATGACTGAAGCTCTTGCTACCTTCTTTAGATATACAATTTCTAACGTGGAGAGTCTTGTTTCCCTAGAGGATGAGCTTAAAAATATTGAAAATTACTATATAATTCAGCAGTTTCGCTTTGGCGATAGAATTAGCTTAGATATCATAATTCAAGAAGATGATGAAGAGAAGGAAGAGGAAATAATAAAATATATGCTTCCAAAGCTCACGCTACAGCCTATAGTAGAGAATTCTATTTATCATGGAATTGAAAGGAAAATAGGAAAGGGAAATATAAGGCTAAATGTTCAAACCTCCAATAACTATTTAATCATAACAATATCTGATGATGGAATGGGGATGGAAAAGGAAAGGTATAAGGAACTAGAGGATAAGCTTAGATCTATGAATCTAAATGGAATAACTTCTAAGGCTAATAAAGAAGGGGGCATTGCTCTTGTTAATGTAAACAATAGAATAAAACTCTTATTTGGTGAGGAATATGGAATACATATTTACAGTACCTATAGTTTAGGAACAGATGTGGAAATTCTTCTGCCTCTTATTAAAGGGTAAAAACTATGAGAAGAGAGATATTAAGGCTAACAAATGTAACGGTAGAGTCTGAGGGAGAGGTCCTTTTAGACAATATTAATCTATGTCTTTTTCAAGGGGAGATAATGGGACTTCTGGCAGCAGAGGCAAAAGGTAAGGAGGAGCTTATAAGTTTAATAAGGCAGAATTCTGATATTTCCTATGGAAGGATATATTATAACAATGAGCTGAAAAACAGCTTTGATTATAGCGATAAAAGCTACAATAAGGTTTATATCATAGATCAAAAAGGAGGCCTTGTTCCTGATTTAACGGTGACAGATAATATTTTTGTTCTAAGGAGAGGCTTTAAAAAATATTTAATTCGAAAAAAGGTTTTAAGAGAGCAGCTTAAAAGAAAGCTAAAGGATATGCACCTTGAAATAAACGTTTTTAAGCCAATAAATAGGTTAACTCCTTTAGAGAGATGTCTCATTGAGCTTATAAAGGCGGAAATATCAAATTGTGCTGTGATTATATTGACAGATTTAAGTAATTTTCTTAGTCCTTTAGAGCTATCAAAGTTTCAAGATATAATAAGGAAATATTGCACTATGGGATACTCCTTTATCTATGTTGGAAATCATCATGAAGAGCTCTTTAGAATTTGTGATAGGGTTGCACTATTAAAAGGTGGAAGGATAGTGAAGCTTTATGAGAAAAGAGAGATGACAGATTCTAATATAAGGCCTTTCATTGCTAATAGTTTTGGTGAAACAAGCATTAAAAGGCCGTCTTTAAAGGAGAAAAATATTTTAGAGTTTAGAAATGTCGCTACTAATAGCCTGAGTAACATGAGCTTTTCTATTAAAAAAGGAGAATGTGTTGTTCTCCTAGATATGAATAATACTTCTCTTGAAGATATTAGAGGTCTTATACTAGAGGGAAAAGAGATTATTAAGGGAGAGGTTATTTTAAATAAATCACCTTATACAAGTATTATGTCTCGTAAATTTTTAGACTATAAGGTTGCAGTAATTGAGGATAATCCAACTAAAACAATGATATTTAAAGAAATGACCTACCTTGAAAATCTCACCTTTCTTACTGTAAATAAGCTTAACAATCTTTGGATTAGGAAACGCTATCTTAAGAGTGTGGTGAAGGAGTATAAAGCCTTGGTGGGTGAGGTGATAGAAAAACATGATATAAAGGATCTAAGCCTTCAGGAGCTCTATGAGCTGGTTTATTATAGAATTCACCTTTTTAATCCAGAAATAGTTTTGTCCATTAAACCCTTTGCCAAAGGTGATATGCTTTGCAGAAATAGAGTTATTAAGCTTATAGAGGAGCTAAAGTCCAAAGGGATATCAGTAATGATCCTAACTGTGAGCCTTTCTGATTCTCTGGAGGTGGCAGACAGACTCCTTATATTGGAGAATGGAAAAAATATTTTAGAATATTCAAAGGAGAACTTTGAAGAATTAAAGGCTTCAATTTATAATAATTAACTTCCCTTCTGAGACTGATAGAGCTTACAATGCCCGTCAGTCTTTTAAAATCCAAAGAATGACCTAAAACATCTAAATAATGCCACCGTAAAGGTGTAAATATGTTGATATACTTTTTTTAATGAGAGATAAAATCATGATAGAAATAAGGTGATTTTTTGCAGGAGTACATTGCTCTATTAGAACATGTCACAAAAGGCTTCCCAGGAGTAAGAGCTTTAAATGATGTAAGCTTTAATTTAAAGTCTGGGGAGATATTAGCCCTATTAGGGGAAAATGGTGCAGGAAAATCAACATTGATGAAAATATTAAGTGGCATTTATACAAAGGATAGTGGAAGTATTAAAATCTTTGGTAAAGAAATTGAAGATATGAATACAAAAAAAGCTCAGGAATTGGGAGTGGCAATTATTCATCAAGAACTTAATTTGTGCCATCATTTATCTGTGGCTGAAAATATTTTTTTAGGAAGAGAAATGTCAAAGGGAATAGTGCTTTCTGATAGAGAAATGAATAAAGAAGCCATGAAGATCCTTAAAAGCTTAAATATAAACATTGATCCAAGAGAAGTTGTTGGGAACCTTTCCGTTTCCAAGCAGCAAATGATAGAAATTGCAAAGGCTTTATCCACTAATGCAAGGATATTAATAATGGATGAGCCTACATCTGCATTAACTTCAAAGGAAATAGATGATCTCTTTGTAATTATCAAAAAGCTCAAAGAACAGGGCTGTGGAATAGTATATATATCCCATCGCTTAGAGGAGCTATCCTTTATAGCTGATAGAGTCACCATACTAAGAGATGGTGAATTTATAAAAAGTATGGATTTTAAAGATACAAGCCTTCCAGAGATAATATCCATGATGGTTGGCCGCAGTATTAAGGAGAAGTTTCCTAGGGTTAACTGTAAAAGAGGTAAAAAGGTGCTAGAGGTTAAAAAGCTTAATGCTGGCAGGCTTGTAAGAGATATTGATCTTGAAGTATATGAAGGGGAGATTGTAGGAATTGCTGGCCTTATGGGTGCTGGAAGAACAGAAACCACAAGAGCAATTTTTGGTGCAGAGACTAAGGAAAGTGGACAAATACTCTTAGACGGAAAAGAGCTTAAAATTAATAATCCAGAAGATGCCATAAGAGCTGGCTTAGTTTTAGCACCGGAGGATAGAAAAAAAGATGGACTTTGTACAAAGCTTAGCATAAAAGAAAATATAGCCCTTCCAAACCTAGATATGCTCTGCAGCAGACTAGGTATTGTAAAAAGAAAAGAAGAAGAGGCTATGACAGCTAAGGTGGTCAGAGACTTAAAAATTAAGCTGGCAAGTTCTGAAGGAATGGCAGAAAGCCTTTCAGGTGGAAATCAGCAAAAGCTTGTGGTAGGAAAATGGCTTGCTAGAAACTCCAGGGTGATTATTTTTGATGAACCAACAAGAGGTATTGACGTAGCTGCAAAGGTAGAAATTTATAATTTAATGAATGAACTGAAAAAGCAGGGGATAGGAGTGATCTTTGTATCCTCAGAAATGCCTGAAATCATGGGGATAAGCGATAGAATAGTAGTTATGTGTGATGGTAGAATAACTGGCAAATTAGATAGAGATGAGGCAACACAAGATTTGATTTTAGAATATGCTACTAAATTTCAAAACAAGCTTCATAAAGACAAGGTAGAAGTCTGAAATCAATTATCAAGGCTAAGGAGAGATAGGTATGGAGGTTAAGGAAAATAATAATATTTTTAAAAGGTTATTTGCCATGCGAGGTATGGGGCAGGTTATAACAGTAACTTTAGGACTTATTGTACTTTCTATTGTCTTTGGTATTTTAAATCCTATTTTCTTTTCCAGTAAGAATATAGGAAACCTTTTAAGGCAGATAGCTCCAATTCTTATTATTGGCATAGGGCAGTCCTATGTGCTTATAACTGGGAATATAGATTTATCTATAGGCTCTGTGGTGGGGATGAGCTGTATGATCTCTGCAACCCTTATGACCAAAGGTATCAATCCTTGGGTAGCGGTAGGTATAACACTCCTATGCTGTCTTATGGTGGGAATAATAAATGGGCAGCTTGTAGCAAAGTGCAAGCTTCCACCCTTCATAGCAACCTTAGGAACTATGACTATAGCAAGAGGAATAGCTCAAATAGTAAACAATAATTACAACACTGATGTTATAGGCGATGCAGCTAAGACCTTTAGAAATGTTTTTTACTATGGGAAAATCATAGGAATTTATAATACTGTCTGGATAGCAGTGCTGTTATGGATATTATTTAATTTTATTTTGAGTAAAACAAGATCTGGTCGTCATATTTATGCCATAGGCAGTAACATTGAGGCTTCCAGGCTTTCTGGAGTAAATATCACTCTTACTACCACAAAGGCATATCTCGTAAGCTCTTTTTGTGCCTGTATTGTTGGCTTCATAATTTGTGCTACCAGCGGCATGGGTACCATGGATGCAGGAAATACCTATGAAATGTATGCTGTAGCAGCTTCTGTTATTGGAGGTATTAGTACATTAGGAGGTCAGGGTATCTTATTAGGTACTGTAATAGGAGCTTCCATTTGGGGAGTTCTCCAAAATGGACTTCAATTTGCTGGGGCACCAGTAGCTATAAGAAATGTGGTAATAGGAATCATTGTAGTGGTATCTGTGCTTCTTGACGTAATAGTTAGAAGAGGAAACAGAAGGAAGAATCAAAATCAAAGAGTTAATAAAGAAAAGAGCATCAATGCAAAAGCTTAATATAAAATTATAAGGGGGAAATTTATTATGAGAAAAAGGTTTGTAGGTATTTTAATGACAGCATTCCTTGCTGCGTCTGTTTTAGCAGGTTGTAGCAGTGACGCTGAAAAGCCTGGAAAAGGCGATCCAGCTTCTGACAAGTATAAGGTGTATTTAATTACCATGGACCAGATGGATCAGCATTGGGTTAATGTTGATGCAGGAGCACAAAAGGCTGTTAAGGAACTAGGAAATATTGAATATAAATGGCTGGCACCGGACGTAAAGGACGATGCAAAGCAGATTGAAGCAATTAACAATGCTGTAGCTGGCGGAGCTGATGCTATTCTTTTAGCTGCCAATGGACCTAATGCAGTAAAAGCAGCTTTAGAAGAGGCAAAGGCAGAAGGTGTTAAGATAATATATGTAGATTCAGCTGCTGATTTTCCAGCTATTCAAACTCTGGCAACAGATAATAAAGCAGCAGGAAAGACCGCAGGAGATGAGCTCATTGCTGCTTTAAAGGCCGCAGGAGTAGTGGAAGGAAAGATAGGTATAGTTACAGTTAATGCAGCAACAGCATCAACAGTTGCCCGCGAAGAGGGCTTCCGCTCTGCTTTTAAGGGTTCAAAGTTTGAAATACTTGAAACTCAATATGGAGAAGGTGATGCTGCTAAATCAAAGGATATAGCTGCAAACTATATCACTCAAGGTGTTGTTGGATTGTTTGGGGCTAATGAAGGTTCCACAGTGGGAGTAGGTAATGCTATACAGGAAGCTGGATCAAAGGTTATAGGTGTTGGCTTTGATAAGTCAGATGCAATACTTCAGTTAATTAAAAATGGACATCTTCTTGCTACTATGGCACAAAATCCAGATGTAATGGGATATGAAGGAATGAAAACTGCTGCAAAGGCTCTTAAGGGAGAGACCATAAGCAAAACAAATATTGATACAGGAGTTTCTGTAATCACTAAGGATAAATTAAAATAATAATCCTTAAATAGTTAATAGATGCAGGGGCATACACAGAGTTAGCTGGGTATGACTCCTGTTTTTTAATACAGAGTTAACTGAGCATGACTCCTGCTTTTTAATAATGAATAAAGGATGTGATCTGATTATGAAGGCATATTCAAAGAATATAATAAAGTCTACTCTTGAGGATAATAAAAATCTAGGATATCTAGCACCTTTAATAATTAGGGTAGTAGATGAAATGGTGATAAGAATAAGGAAAGGAGGCAAGTTGTTGATATGTGGCAATGGTGGAAGTGCCTCTGATAGTGAACATATGGTAGGAGAACTAATGAAGGAGTTTTATATCAAAAGACCAATAAATAAGGGGACAAGAGAGAGTCTACTGGAGACCTATGGAGAGGAAGGAGAATATATTGCCAATAGACTACAAGGAGCTATCCCATCTATATCACTGGTATCTCAGACATCCTTTATAACAGCCTATGAAAATGATGTGGATGCACATTTTGCTTTTGCTCAGGAGGTCTTTGCCTATGGCAATAAGAATGATATTTTTATTGGGCTTTCAACATCAGGTAAGGCTAAAAATGTTATTTATGGAGCAAAGGTTGCTATGGTACAGGAGCTAATGGTTGTTGCCATGACAGGAGAAAGTGGAGGAGAGCTCAAGAATAATTGCCACTTTCATATAAAGGTACCTTCCAATGATACTTATAAAATACAGGAATATCATCTTGTGGTTTATCACCTTATATGCAGGGTTCTTGAAGAAGAGATTTTCGGGAAAGAAATATGATTTAAGGAGGAAGCATGAATATTTTAGCTTTTGATATTGGAGGTACAAAGTGTGCAGTTATGCTAGCAAAAGCAGAAGAAGAAACCATAACCTTTCTAAAAAGAACAGAGGTTAAAACCACTGATTGTTGGAAAGATCTTTTAAATGAATTGATTAATGAAGGAAGCTTAATGCTTAAAGAATACTCTATTAATAAAGGGAGCTGTAGAATAGGAGTGTCCTGCGGTGGTCCATTAGACATCAGAAAGGGATTAATCTTATCTCCTCCTAATCTTCCTGGCTGGGATGAGGTTCCCATAGTTAAGTATTTAGAAGATAGACTAGGTATGCCTGCAAGGCTTAAGAATGATGCTGATGCCTGTGCCCTTGCAGAATGGCGATATGGAGCTGGAAAAGGTACAAAGCATATGATATTTCTAACCTTTGGGACAGGACTTGGTGCAGGGCTTATATTAAATGGGAGACTTTATGAAGGAGCCTCAGGCATGGCTGGAGAGGTTGGTCATATAAGACTTTCAGAGGAAGGTCCTGTAGGCTATGGAAAGACTGGAAGCTTCGAGGGCTTCTGCAGTGGAGGAGGGATAAAACAGCTTGCACAAAGAAAGGCAATAGAACTCATGGCATTAGGAAATAGAGCCTCCTTTCATAAAGATACTATAGAAGAAATTACAGCAAAAGCTGTAGCAGAGGCTGCAGTAGAAGGACACAGGGATGCATTAGAGGTATATCGGGCTTCTGGAAAGCATTTTGGAAGGGGATTATCAATACTTATAGATATATTAAATCCCGAGGTAATAGTTGTTGGAAGTATTTATGTAAGAGCAAAGGAATACTTAATTGATGCTATGAAAGAAAGTATTAATGAAGAAGCTTTAGAATCTTCAAGAAAGGAGTGTAGAATAGAGGCTTCTCAGCTTGGTGAGCAAATAGGAGATTATGGGGCTGTAGTTGCAGCCATGGATTAGTATTTCTAAAGAAAACCCCTACCTTACCTTATTCTCTAGGAATAGATATGGAGGGGGTGACTAGCTCCTTGCTATTTTAAGTGAGAACCACAGAAATCACATTCACTAACAGAGCCTTCAAGGATCTTATTGTTAGCACCACAGCTGCTACAAGTAATTGTTTTATATTCTTTAATGCCATTATTATTTATTTCAGAGGATGATGTGTTAGAAACAGTTGTATTGGTGCTCATTGGAGGCTGTTGCCCTGCAAATACAAGGCGATTATAAGCAAGGTCTATATAAGCATTTGCAATAAATTCCTTCTTTATCATCTCTTTTATGTTTGCTTGTACAACATCTACGGAAGTATTAGTTGCTGCAGCAAGATTATCCAGTGATTTGCTTTGATCAATTGAAAGGATAGTAACGTAACCCTTGAAAAGTTTAATAAATTTATTTCTTTTAAGACCACACTTTATTAAATAAATACCTAACAAAGTAGTTATTAAACAAAATATCACAAAGGGTAGTTCGCCTTCTTTAAACATAAAAAGTCCAACAACGGTCATCAAACCAAAGAAGGCTGTTAGCACGACACCCAGTATCAATTGGATTTTGGAGATTATGTTGCTGATAATAATTGCTGAATTTGGTTTATCTTGATTCATTTTATATTTTTCCTCCTTTGTTGTTCACAACCTCCCGGTTACGTTTCTGTAATAACCATAAAATATTATTACAGCTGTCCTTTATTTCTTTTTCTTTATCCTGGGAACTTCCCATAAGTAAATCCTCCAATTCCTTTAGCTTTTCAAATATGGTTCCATCTGAAGGTGAAGTACTGGAGATATCACTAAATCTAATAGCTTCAGCAATCCTATGAATGTCATAAGAAAAAGCACTGTTTAATGGATTATTACCTAGATCTGTTGCCTTCTCCTGTAAAAGGGCCATATTATTGATAGCTTCTTCTGTTTTAGAGTTTCTTTGAAGTATGCTGCTTCCCAGAGTAATTATTAAAGTGACTATTATAGTAGCAATTGCCCATAATAGAAGCTGCAGAACAATAAAGGTCTTTGTGCTATCAGTAAAGGCAAACATAAATATCAGGGAAATAACAAGGGAGGCTATGCTGAATATTGTAAGAGCAGAGTATACTCCAGATCGTAAAAATAATCCTTCATAATCCTTTGCAATATTCTCAGTTAATATTAATCCTCCAAAGAAAATTATTTCTGCCATTAGAATAAACATTAAGGCAAGCCACTCAATTGTCACAAACTGCTCCTTAAGAGTAAAAAACATAATGAGAGTAATGAGTATAACTACCGTTCCAATTATACCTATTGTTAGGTTCTTTCTTGACATAATGCTCCTTTCCTCCTTATAGCTTTTCGCCACACTCAGGGCAGAATTTTGGACTTCCTTCAATGTCAGTATTACACTTTGGACACTTCTTCAAAAGTGATATTCCGCATTCAGGACAGAACTTAATATTTCTTCCTTCTAAGGGCTTGCTGCAATTTGGGCAGGGCAATGGTAATACATGGCCGCATAAGGCACAGCTAACAGCATCAGACTTCATATCTCCATGACAATTAGGGCAAGGGTTGTATTTTTTGCCGCATTCCGAGCAGAATTTTAAATTATTATGGAGTGGGTTCCCACAAGCCTCGCATTTTATCTCAGGAGAAGCATCCTTTGCTGGTTTTGTGGTGTCAAAGCCACAGCTAGAGCAAAACCTTTTTCCATCATCAATTATTGACTTGCACTTAGGACATTCTTTACCTGTCTTAGAAAAATCTGTGTTATCTAATACCTTTGAAATACCTTTAAATTGTCCACCGAAAGCTCCTCCAACAGCAACTCCCATTCCTAAGCCCAAGCCAGCTCCCATAAGCTCTGAAGTAGCGGCACCAGAATTGGAGGCAGCACCTTCTAGAGTGTCAAAGGATCTCTCTTGCTGATAGCTGTATCCAATAATATTCATTTCGGCACGCTTAGCAAGGGCAGATTTTAGGGTGATAACAGCAGGATCATCCTCAGGTATATTGATATCGTTTATATAAAAGTTAACAAGCTTAATTCCGAATTCATCTAGGGTTGGCTTAATACGCTCCTCCATATAGTCCGAAAGCTCATCCAGATATGCATTGATTTCTAAGACACCAATTTTCTTATGGATTAAGTAGGAGGAAATGGCATCTTTAACCCTGGTTACATAAAGGCCTCTAAAGTATTTTAATATACTGTTTTTGTCAAAGGTATTTAAGGTGCCAACTAATTTTACTAAAAACTTCTTTGAATCTTCAATTCTTATTCCAAATTGTCCAAAGGAGCGAATAGGCACAAAAACACCGAATTTTGGATCTTGAAGCTGAATGGGAGAGGCAGTACCCCATTTTATATCCAGTGAATTAACTTTGTTAACATACCATACTTCAGCAGTAAAGGGAGAGCGACCTCCAAAGGGTAAATTAATAAGCTTGTTTAGAAAAGGAATATTAGCAGTACTTAAAGTATGCCGACCACTGCTAAAAAGGTCTAGAGCCTTTCCACCCTTATACAAAACTGCCTCTTGAGATTCATTAACTATTAGCTGTGTCCATGTTCCAAGCTCTTCACTTGGATATTTCCATGCAAAGACATCAGGACTACCGTTATACTTTATAACATCAATAATCGCCATTTAACCCACCTCTTTATGAAATAATTAATAAATATCTATGCAAGAATTTTCATATTTACTATTATGATAATTTATTATAATTATACCAATTGATACCAATAACTACAAGAAATAGTTATTGGTGGAAGGTGCTATTATCAAGGGTTCCTTGTTGATTCTAAGATATTTCTTTAGAAATATTCTTCTTTAATATAATTAGTTGAATTACCAATTATAACTTAGGATGATAATTATTTCACATTGTTATTGAATTTTTGCTGGAACATTCTTATAATTAAAGTATTAAATATATTTAACCTCCAACATCAAAGGTGAAACCTGAGACTAGGATAATTTATAGAATATCGTGCTGCACCTTTGGGCATCTTGCCGGAAGGAAAAGACGATGGAGAATATAGAAATTTTACTCCTCGTTTTTTTGCGAGGATTTTTATTTTTGGAGGTTATATTTCTAAGAAGTAATAGAATAATTTTTATTGAAAGAGGGGTTAGTATGAAAAAATTACTTGCTGCATTAATGACAATTCTTTTTTCTGCAGTGCTTATAGCAGGCTGTGGAAAGACAGAAGGAGGAGATAAGCTAGAAGGAGGAGAAAATACAGAAGCTATTGATATTTCCATTGCGGGACTTAAAGGGCCAACCTCTATGGGAATGGTTAAGCTAATGGAAGATGCTGAGAAGGGAAAAGCATCAAATAATTATACTTTTTCTATGGCAGGCTCTGCAGATGAAATAACTCCAAAGCTTGTACAGGGAGAGCTTGATATTGCAGCAGTTCCAGCAAATTTAGCCTCAGTACTATATAACAATACTAAGGGTGAGATTCAGCTTTTAGCAGTAAATACTTTAGGAGTTGTATATATTGTAGAGAGAGGAGAAGCAATTCAGTCTATAAAGGATTTAAAAGGCAAAACTATCTATGCCACTGGTAAGGGCTCAATTCCTGAATATGCTTTAAAGCATATATTAGAAAAGAATGATATTGATCCTGAGAAGGATATAACCATTGAGTGGAAGAGTGAGCCTACAGAGGTTGTGTCTATTTTAGGTGAGGATGAAAAGGCAATAGCAATGCTTCCTCAGCCCTTTGTAACTGTAGCACAAAACACTTTAGATAACCTACGTATTGCCGTTAATCTTACAGAGTCCTGGGATGCATTAGATAATGGAAGCCAGCTTATTACAGGAGTTTTAGTGGTTAGAAAGGCCTTTGCAGAGGAAAATCCTAAGCAGCTTGAAGCCTTCCTTAAGGAATATGAAGCCTCCACAAAGTATGTTAATGAAAATGTGGACGAGGCATCAGCGCTTGTAGAAAAATTTAATATAGTAAAGGCACCTATTGCTAAAAAGGCCATACCTTATTGCAATATTACCTACCTTCAGGGAGAGAAAATGAAAAGTGCTGTTGAGGGGTTCCTGGAGATTTTATATAATCAGAATCCCAAGGCTATAGGAGGAAGTCTCCCTGGTGATGACTTCTATTATGGAAAATAAAAAGGAGCTTCCTCTTAAAAATGGAGGCTATGAAAAGCTAATAGCAGTGGTTTTTACTCTAATTCTATGGCAAATAGCTTCCATGGTTTTAGATAAAGAAATTCTTCTAGTATCACCGATAAAGGTAATTATTCAGCTAAGTGAGCTCATATTTCTTAAAGATTTTTGGAAGGCAGTTATCTTTTCCTTAAGCCATATAATCCTTGGATACTCCATTGCCCTCCTAGTGGGAACTTTAATGGCTATGGCAGCTTCAAGATTTTACTGGGTGGAAGTTCTATTATGGCCAATAATGACAGTTATAAAATCTACACCAGTAGCCTCCTTTATAATACTCTGCCTTATTTGGTTAAGCTCTAAAAGTCTTCCGATTTTTATATCCTTTCTAATGGTACTTCCGGTTATATACACCAGCATGTATCAGGGGATAAAAAGCACAGATAAAAAACTTTTAGAAATGGCAGATATATTTAATCTAAGCTTTCTTAAGAGAGTAAAATATATATACCTTCCAGAGCTTAAGCCCTATATATTATCCTCCTGCAGTGTATCCTTGGGTCTCTGCTGGAAGGCAGGTATAGCTGCTGAGGTTATAGGAATTCCTGAAGGCTCCATAGGAGAAATGCTATATCAGGCAAAGCTTTATTTAAACTCAAAGGAGCTTTTTGCCTGGACCGCTGTGATAATTCTACTTAGCATTGCCTTTGAAAAGCTCTTTCTAGGATGCCTTAAATGGTTTTATCTCCATTTAGAAAGGAGCTAGTTATGAATATAGAACTAAAAAATATTTATAAAAGCTATGGAGAAAATCCTGTGCTAAAAAACTTTAGCTATGTATTTCCTGAAAAAGAAATAAACTGCATAATGGGTCCCTCTGGCTGTGGTAAAACTACATTGCTTCAGCTTATAATGGGCTTTGAAAAGGCAGATAAGGGAGAAATACTAGGAGTACCTTATAGAGAGCTTAGTGCAGTTTTTCAAGAGGATAGGTTATGTGAAGACTTTACTGCTTACACAAATGTAGCTATGGTTTGTGAAAGGTCTGTTTCTAAAGAGGAAATAATTAAAAACCTTCAAGAGGTAGGACTTAAGGAAGCTATTAATAAGCCAATATCAAAGCTTAGCGGGGGCATGAAAAGGAGGGTAGCCATTGTAAGGGCTATAATGGCTAGAAGCAAGCTAATTATTATGGATGAGCCCTTTAAGGGACTGGATGAGAAAACTGCCGCATTGGTTATTGATTATGTAAAAAAACGCAGAGGTAATACTACAATAATTTTAGTTACTCACAGCATTGAAGAGGCTGAGCTCATACAGGGAAAACTGCTTTTTATGAAATAGTAATATGAGAAGGAGCTGCTAATAATATTTATATTATTGGCGGCTCCCTTTTAATAACCTCCTCAAGATGGGAGACGTGTTTGTTAAACCATTCAGCATTAATCTTCCGGTGGCACCTACATTGAACTTTAATTTAATGTCTCGATTCCGCTATAAAAGATATTGTTTATATCCTGAGGTTTCACCCCAACCTCGCTTATTAACTCCAGAAGGAATATATACCAGTTTTCCTGATACATATTTTTGGATTTGCTTCAATAAATCTTCAGGAAAAATATCCTTACCATTTTGGTATTTCAATTCTATCAGCTCCTCGTAATAAATATTACATTAAAAAGCTATAATGTTAATATACCAAAAATAGGTTAACAAATTTATGACATAAAAAAAAGACTGTGAATTTAAAAATCACAGTCTATATATAAAAAAACATACTACCTAATTAAATATTAATTACCTCTAGAAGAATTAATACTCACAAATGATATACATCTTCAGTGAATAATACATTCTCTAGATGCAGAAGCTTTGCACAAATATCGTCGTCATAAGAGCTACCATATTTTGTATAGGACTTCTTCCTAGTACATTATACTATATAAAATAGTAATAAGTGAAGCTATATATTGAAAAAAATATATATAAATATATAAAAAAGTTGTAATAACTAGGTATAATACTCGAAAAATGATTATATAGAGTATATTATTAATTTATTTAAGCTGTGTAGTAATTTTTATCTTGAGCATTTAAATCTCACTTTTTTATAAGTATGATATTTGAAACAAATATCATTAACTCTTTAGTGAAATAAGTATATTATTATATTATAATTAATTTCATAGCAGAGTTAATAGCTCTCCATGGATATATTTAAGTAGATAAGGATGATTAAAATGGGATGTTTAGGTAATATTTTATGGTTAATTTTTGGGGGAGGGATTACAGCTCTTAGCTGGGCTTTTGTAGGTTTATTATGGTGTATAACTATAGTGGGTATACCTATAGGAATTCAGTGCTTTAAATTTGCCAACCTTTCTTTATTTCCCTTTGGAAAAGAAGTTGTATACAGTGGAGGACCTGTTTCTCTTTTATTAAATATTCTATGGCTTATATTTTCAGGTATCCCCTTAGCTATAGAAGCAGCAGTTGTTGGAGGCTTGTTATGTTTAACCATAATAGGAATTCCCTTTGGAATGCAATGCTTTAAAATAGCTAAGCTTGCTCTAATGCCCTTTGGAGCTGAAATTAGATAGCTTCTTTGTAATCAATAGAATTAACCTTACTGTTAATTGAATATAAATATAAAATGAGATAGCTATAAGGGGGTTAGGGAATGAATGATATTATTAAAGCCCTTCACCAGCGGAAATCAGTAAGGGTATATCAGTCAAAGGACATTGCTAAAGAGCATAAAAAGGCCATTTTGTTAGCAGCCATGGCTGCACCTACTGCAGGTAATCAGCAGCTATACACCATTTTAGATATCACCGATGAAAGACTAAAGAGCAGGCTAGCAGTGACTTGTGACCATCAAGCCTTTATTGGCGAGGCACCTATGGTACTCATTTTTTGTGCCGATTTTCAAAAATGGTATGATGCCTTTCAGGAAGCAGGATGTAATCCTAGAATGCCAGGCGCAGGAGATCTTATGCTGGCAGTGTCGGATAGTTTAATTGCTGCCCAGAATGCCGTTACAGCAGCGGAAAGCTTGGGTATTGGCTCCTGTTATATTGGAGATATAATGGAACAGTGTGAGGAGCACAGGAAAATGTTAAAGCTTCCCGACTATGTATTTCCAGCAGCTATGCTTGTCTTTGGCTACCCTACGGAGCAGCAAAGAAACAGAAAAAAACCAGAGCGATGTGATTTAAAATATATTGTTCATGAAAACACCTATAATCTAATGGGGAAAGAGGAGCTAAGAGCCATGTTCCAAAAGGGATTAGATGAAGATGAATATATAAAGTGGATTAATAATTTCTGTAATCGGAAATATAATTCTGATTTTTCCAGGGAGATGACACGATCTGTGGAGGAATACCTTAAGGCTTTTCAGCTCTTTAGGAATGATAATTCAAGATAAAATATCATGTTTTTTAATGGGCTATCTGTAACTTTCATATTCTAAAATCGTATATATTTCAATGAAGAAAAGTATATTAAATGTTAATAAATCACTAATAAATTGAAAAATAAGAGGTGCGGAAATGAAGTACAAGCTCCTTTGGATTATTACCCTATTGATGATTATTATAGTTGGTGTTTTTATGTATTTTAAATTAAGTGGTTTAGGTACATATGAGAAAATTGATATATATACAGCCAATAACTTTGACAAAGCAGTGAATACTCCGATTTTATCTATTAATGATGAAAAGACATTAAAGGAAATCTCGGTAATATTAAAAGAATCCAAAAAAATTCATGGAAAATTAGATGTGGCATCACCAGACTATATAATGGATATATACAATAATAAAAATGTGCAAACTGTATATTTGTGGGTAAGAAAAGACAATGTTCAAGGCATGTTTATGTATAAGGATAATACGGGAACTGGCTATACTATTTCAAAGACGGATACAGACAAACTGAAAAAATTAATACTAACCACCAATAAGTAAGAAATTACTCTATAGAGGTGTATATTTTAATTTTATATAGGTGTATATTTTAATTTTATATATAAGATATAGTTGTAGCCTAATAATAATTTTATTAGTGCCGCATATGTATTATGGATATAATTTTGGAAGGGAACAAAGGGAGCTATGGATAAAAAAGCAAAGAAAAAAAGTATACTTGGTAGGATTCTTCTCTTAATAATAACATTAGGAATATTAGGACTAGCCTCCCTTCTTATAATAAACTCCTATGTGAAAGCCATTGGAAAGGATAATGTTATTACCTCTGAAGCGGCATCAGATGTCGATGCTGATTGCATATTGATTCTTGGAGCAGGGGTTTGGAATAATAATAGGCCTAGCCCTATGCTGGAGGATAGGCTCTTAGAGGGAATAAATCTTTATAGCAATGGAGCCACTAATAAGCTTTTAATGAGTGGAGATCATGGAAGCAAGGACTATGATGAGGTGAATGTGATGAAGGACTTTGCTATAGAGAGGGGAGTTCCTTCAGAGGATATTTTTATGGATCATGCGGGTTTTTCTACTTATGAAAGTCTTTATAGAGCAAGAGAAGTTTTTAAGGCGGAGAAAATCATCATAGTAACTCAAGAATATCATCTGTATAGAGCCTTATACACCGCTGAAAAATTAGGCCTTGAAGCCTATGGAGTAGCCTCAGACCCAAGAAAATATGCAGGACAAAGCTATAGAGAGCTTCGGGAGATTTTAGCCAGGGTTAAGGACTTCTTCTATGGAATAATTAAACCAGAGCCAACCTTTTTAGGAGAGGAGATTCCTGTTAGTGGTAATGGTGATGATACCAATGACTAAAAGTTTAAACTGTGATTTCAATCACAGTTTTTTTATGCTCTTTTTTATAAAATATAAATATATTAATGAAGAAATTAATATATACAGTCTATAAGCTATAGCATAAGGAGGGGAAAATATGATAATAAACCTTCAAAAAACCGTATATGAATTATGCAAAAGTGATCCTAAAATAATAGAAATACTATGGAAGCTTGGCTTTAAAGATATTACAAGGCCTGGAATACTTGAAAGTGCAGGGAGATTTATGACAATTTATAAGGGTGCTGCAATGAAGAAGATTGACATTGAAAATATAAAAAATGAATTTATTAAAGAGGGTTATGAAATTATAGAATAGGAGGATTAATATGAGTGAGGTTATTAACAATGGTGAAATGAGAAAACAGGCAATAAAGGATATACTAAAGAAGCTTCATGAAGGTAAAACAGTAGAGGAGGTAAAGGGAGACTTTGATAAAGCCTTTTCTGGAGTTACTGCCACGGAGATTTCTGATGCAGAGCAGTCACTAATAGAGGAAGGTCTTGAAGTATCAGAGGTGCAAAAGCTATGCGATGTACATGCTGCTGTCTTTAAGGGATCAATACTGGAAATACACAGACCTAAGGACCCTTCAGAAATCCCTGGTCATCCTGCAAATGTGTTAAAGCTTGAAAACCGTGAATTAGAGAGGATTCTAGAAATGCAGTTAAAGCCTGCAATAGGGGAGATAAAGAAAGAAAACACCTTTATAAGGCTTAATTCTATAATTGAGGAATTAGGGAAAATCCACATACACTATTTGAAAAAGGAAAATCTCTTCTTTCCTATAATGGAGAAGAAAGGGGTGGAAGCTCCTCCAAAGGTTATGTGGGGAGTAGATGATGAAATAAGAGCTATGTTGAAGAATGCAAGACTTCAGCTAAAGAGCCAGGCCATGGACATAGATTTGATTAAAGAAAAACTTCAAGAAGTATATGACAAGATTAATGAGATGATATTTAAAGAAGAAAATATATTACTTCCAATGGTACTTGATATCTTTACCACTGAGGACTGGAGGAGAATTCATGAAGAAAGTAGTGAAATAGGCTTTATAGTGGATAATATCCCCAAATGGAAGCCTTCCCTAGAGTTAGGCAAGCCTCAAGAAGCATCTAAAAAAGTACCTGAAGATAGGGGTAGTATAACAATGCCTTCAGGAACCTTTACATTAAAGGAAATAACTGCTCTTTTAAATACCCTTCCCTTTGATATAACCTTTGTGGACAAGGATAATACCGTTAAGTATTTTTCAGAAGGTAAGGAGAGAATATTTACTCGTACTAAGGCGGCTATTGGCCGCAAGGTTATTAACTGCCATCCACCAGCCAGTGTTCATATTGTTGAGGAAATAATTGAGGATTTAAGAACTGGAAGAAAAGATCATGAGGACTTTTGGATTAATCTTGGAAGTAAATTTGCTTTAATTAGATACTTTGCAGTAAGAGATGAAAAGGGAGAATTCCTAGGGGTTTTAGAAGTTAGTCAGGATATTAAGCCTATTCAAGAAATTACCGGTGAAAAGAGACTTGTTTCTAAATAATATATGATATAAATTGAGGAAATAAAATTTAAAATAGTATATAGGGATAAGAAACAGTTTCAAGGGCTAATGAAGCTGTTTCTTTTATGTAGTTATAAAATAATAAAAGAGGCCATTGAAAGGATGAATATTCTAAAGTTAGTAATCTAATGTAAGGTGCTTTATATCCAACTAGATACCTATTAAATATAATTACCAGTTATTCACTATAATATTATTTTTAGTATTATAATATATATATGATTTATAGGATAATTAATAACTTTAATTGGAGGATGGTTATGGAGTTTAGTTTGGCTTTTCCAGTTTCTTTTTGGATACTTTTTTTAATAGCTGCAATTATCAGTTCAATAGGGTATTATAAATTTGTTTACTTCATCTCTTTAGGTTATGGCTTCTCCATTACAGGGCTTGGGATTATGATGCTTATTATGTATCATCGATCCATCACTTTTTTAGGAGTTCTTCAATGTGCATTACTTATTATTTACGGCTGTCGCTTGGGAGGCTACCTTTTAAAGCGTGAGCTTAGTAGCGCTTCCTATAGAAACACCATGAAAAATGAGATAAAAAGCGGTGATAATATGAGCTTCTTTGCAAAGTTCTCCATTTGGATAACCTGTGCTCTTTTATATGTACTTCAGGTTTCACCGGTATTTTATCGCTTATTTTCAGGTATAGGAGATGACAGCCTTTCCTATCTGGGACTAGCTATTATGACCTTTGGTATCATAATAGAGTCTCTAGCAGATTATCAGAAGTCTAAGGCAAAGAAAAAGAATCCTAAGCGCTTTTGTCATGAAGGACTCTTTAAGGTGGTACGCTGTCCTAATTACTTAGGAGAGGTGATTTTTTGGACAGGTGTTCTACTTACTGGTGCTACAAGCCTTCAGGGAGCTATGCAGTGGATATGTGCCCTTACAGGTTATGTAGCTATAGTATATATTATGTTTGGTGGAGCAAGAAGACTAGAGCTTCGCCAAAATAAAAACTATGGCGATGATATAGAATATCAAGAATACGTAAGAACAACTCCTATTCTTCTGCCTAGTATACCCCTGTACAGTGTTGCAAACTGGGATTGGCTTAAAGGGTAGCTGAAATACTAAAAGCATAGTCCATGAGCTCTCGTTCACTATTGATTTCACTAGGATGAGGATAGCTCATGGCTATTTTTTCGAATTTTGACTTAATCTCATCTGCCTTAATCTCATCTTTTTCTGCTAAAAGGGCATAAGCATATTCAGTTCTGAGAATAGATGGGAAGTTTTTCATGGCTTTCATAAATTTCTTTTGTGATTTATCTAGCATATCATCTAGAAGCTCTGAACGATTTTTTCTAACGAGTTCACAGTAAATCCGATCCACTGTCATCAGACTACAATGTAGTCCAATTATACCTGTATCCTTCTTCATAAGCTCCTCCATAGTCTTATCCGCATTTTCAAAATCCATGGAATCCATCATACGGCTGCAGGCAAAAACTCCTAAAGCAGCCACCATGCTATTTTTCATGGATTCCTCTGAGGGAAGCTGAAACCACTCCTCTGGCATAGCTTTAAGGCGGACACCCTTTGTAATCTTCTCGTTAATTTTCATTTGGAGCCAGAAGGCCCGCAGTGCTTCCAGGTTTTTGCCCATGGATAGTGCATTATAGCCATCGTTATCTACTGTTCCAAGGCGCATAGGAATTCCGTTCATCAACGCAAAAGCAACTCCTATAACAGCTATGATAGCAAAGGGAGCAGATAGGACTTTTACATCTGGAAAAAGAAAAAGCAATCCTGCGAAAATCCCAGAAGCCATAAGATTCATAAGGGGTCCACCCATATTATAAAGCACAAAGGGGATTTTCTCATTTTCCATATCTGGAGGAACCATAAGGCATTGACCACCGGTTCCTGCAATGGAAAGACGGCGGAAACGAAGCTTTTCATCTTTCTTGATCCACATGAAGCTTCCGATTCGGAAGGAAGAAAATTTGTAACCAGTGAAAAGCCCGAAGATGAGGTGACCAGCCTCGTGGAGGATTATTTGTAGAAATATCGCTATATATAACCAGATTATTAGGACTGCAAAGGTAAGGATAATATCAGATAGAGTTGCCTTTGTATCCAACAATTGAACTAAATACTCTGCTATAAAAATACCGCATACTCCACCGACAATCATAAAAAAGATTATCGGGAGAAATTCTTTCCATTTCCCCGGTTTGTTTTTCTTATTTTTATTCATTTAAACACCCCATTTCCCAAAAACAATATTATTACAACAGCCGCACACTTTTAAAAATGTACGGCTGTTTATCCTATGTATAATTTTATTTAAGTAGTGTTCGTACACTTGCAAGCTTTACGCAAAGACAGAAGATGTCCATGGCAGCTTCCAGCTCTTCAATAACTGGGTAGGAGGGAGCTATACGTATATTTCTGTCCTCCGGGTCCTTGCCATAGGGGTAGGTTGCTCCTGCACCAGTTAATGTAACACCAGCCTCCTTTGCAAGCTTCACTGCTTCCTTTGCACAGCCTGGCAGGGTGTTTAGAGATATAAAATACCCACCCATAGGACTTTTCCAGGTGGCAAGACCAGTTCCTGATAGATGCTCCTGTAATTTAGAAAGAACCATATCAAACTTAGGTCGCAGCTCCTTTGCTAAAAGCTCCATATGCTTTTTTATTCCTTCAGGATTCTTGAAATACTCTACATGTCTTAGCTGATTTATCTTATCGTATCCTATAGTCTGGGCAGACATGTGCTTTTTAATTTCCTTTATATTATCCATGCCTGAGGCTAAAAGAGCTACTCCAGCACCAGGAAAGGTAATTTTTGAGGTGGAGAAGAAATAATATACTCTATCTTCGTTTCCATAAGTCCTTGCTGCTTTAAATATGTTTTTTAAAGGAATTTCTTTATATATGTGATGAATACCATAGGCATTATCCCAGAATATTCTAAAGTCCTTGGCAGCAGTTTTCATTGAAACCAAACGGTCAACAGTTTCATCACTGTAGCAAACTCCCTCAGGATTAGAATGGAGTGGAACACACCATATACCCTTAATAAGAGGATCCTTAGCTACTAAATCTTCTACTATATCCATATCTGGACCATTCTCAGTAAGGGGAACGGTGATCATTTCTATGCCTAAAGCCTCACATATGGTAAAATGTCTGTCATAGCCTGGAGAAGGACATAAAAATTTAACTGGTGTTCCTTCAAATTCATAGGCCTTCCAGGGTTTTTCTCCTTGGGTTCCAAAGAGGGATAATCTTGCAATGGTATCATACATAAGATTAAGACTGGAATTTCCACCGATAATTAGCTGAGCCTGCTCTAAATCTAGAAGCTCAGAAAATAATCTTTTACATTCTGGTATGCCATCTAATACTCCATAATTACGAACATCTAATCCATTCTCCGAATAGAGGGTTTCTGGCTTTTTAAGCAGTCCATTGGTTAAATCCAGCTGTGAAGATGCTGGCTTACCTCTTGACATATCCAAATTAAGTCCTTTTTCCTTATAGGTCTGATATTCTTTTTCTAGGGTTCCTTGATAAGCAATAAGCTCATCTTTTGTAAAATCTGTAATTGATTTCATAATTCCCTTCACGCTCCACTATAAAAGTATAATTTCTTAGATAAATTACTTTTGTCTTCCTTTATTAATTATAGAGTGGATTCGTAATTAAGACAAATAAATAAATTTTTACTAAGTTCTTACATATACCTTAATTTAACTATAGTCTCATTTTGAGGGCTCAAAGTTTATGAGAAGAATAGAAAAGATAGTAAAAAGTTAAAAAATTCACATATAAATAACAAAGAAATTATTGCTTTAAAAATCATCTAGCCATTAAACATTTTAATGGCTGATCTAATAGTTATAATAAGAAAAATTATTCCAAGTATGTAACCAAAGGTACCTAAATCTAAATCTCCACTTAGTATTTCTCCAAAAATTGTTCCGCAAACTATAAAGGCTAAGAAGGCACAGCCTATATTATTGCTTCCATTAGGGCTTCTTTTGCCTCCAGAATTACTATTTTTATTATCATCAGTGATTACTTTGTAACGTATGTATTCTTCGGAGCCACTTACCTTCCCGTCATGATTAAAATCAAAGGGATCAACCATAGTATTCACTCCTTTACTATGATACCTTTCTAAAATTCTTATATTTATTTTATCAAAAAAAGCTATTGATAGTAAATACACATAGAGCCGATGCAGATAGTAAAGGTAGGTATTTTCTGTTAAAATGAAATTAGAGTACAAGTCCTTAAAAATCACTGGCATGTATATAGAAATGACTATAAATAAATTTTATAGTGTAGCTAAAAACTGATAGAGTTTAATGGATGAATTTACTTTAGTAATTATTATAGGAGGAATACTATGGGAAACTATAGAGTAATAAAGCACGGAGCAAAGTACAGACATTTTAAGGGCAAGGAGTATCTAGTCCTCTATATAGCAAAGCATTCGGAAACCTTAGAGGATATGGTGGTTTATCAGGCTCTTTATGGAGAGAGGGGAATATGGGTTAGACCTTTAGAAATGTTCTTAGAAAAGGTAGAAGTAGATGGAGAAATGGTGGAGAGATTTCAGGAGATTTAATAGAACTGATAAATTATGAATAAAGTGATTAATTGTTATTCTTGAGCATAGGATTTCATATTTATAAATAATATTAGTAATAAGATTTATCACGAAGCTTTTTATGAAAGAAGGAAATAAAAATGCCCTTAGTGTATGGATTAGCTTTCTTATTTTTATTGATATCTATACCACTGCTTTTAGGAAAAGGAAGCTGGCTAATTGCAGGCTATAATACTGCCACACAGGAAGAAAAAGATAAGTATGATGAAAAAAAGCTGTGCAGAACAATGGGAGTAATGTGTTTATTTATTTCCTTTTTAACTATACTACTTGCTTTAATTAACAGTGAAGAATTTGCAATAATATATGGAGTTATAGTGATTATTACTGTAATTGCTTGTATTATTTATTGCAATATTGGCTGCAAAAGGAAAGCAGAAAAATAGTATATTATATAAAACTTAACTAAAAAAACTGGCATCCATAAGCTGAAAAATCAGTTTATGGGTGTTTTTTATTGATAAAAAGAGAAAAATCAATCGTAAGCTTATTTCAAATTTGAAGGTGTTCTATTATACACAGAAAAACTCAGAAAAAGGTTAAGGATTAATGGTATAATAATCTTTAAGCTATTTTTTATAAGAACACTTTTTATATGTTTTTTCGGAGGTATTGGATTTGAATATAGATTTATTTGCAATAAAGGATTGGATGGGGGAGCCATCCTATAGAAGGTCGATGAAGTGTTATAAGGAGGGCTATGTTGAGAGCCTTATAATGGATGAACAGGACAGTATATGGAAGGAAGATAAGAATATCCTGAGATTCAAAGGAAATGTTATTTCCATGGATGGATTTAATAGCTATAGGGTAAGTGTCCAGTTCAATGAAAGCTCTGGACGCATTACTGCTGGCTGCAGCTGTGAAATGGATAAGAATAAGGGACCTTGCGTCCATATAGGGGCAGTGCTATTAAAATATGTAGAGGAATATCAGGGAAGCATTCAGGCAAAAAAGCAAAGCCGAGAGCTTGAGGCACTTATAGAGGAGCTTAGGGGGATTTCCTTTGACAGCAAGGAATATAAGAGAGAGCTAGCCTTAGAGATAAAGCTAATTGATGATAGATATGCTAATAAGTCTATTGTTGAGCTAAAGCTTGGCTTAGGAAAAATGTATGTGGTTAAGAACATTAAGAGCTTTTTAAAAGATATGTATAAAGGGCAAGCTATAGAGTTTGGAAAGCATTTTACCTTTGATCCATCCCTTCATAAATTTAGTGAGACTGATGAAGGAATCATAGAGTTTTTATTGGGGCTTTGGGAGCTGGAGAAGGAGAGAGAAGAAGTTTATAGCAGAGGCTATTACGGTAGTAGCTCAGTTTTTTCTGGAAAGAGATTGCTTTTAACGGATAAGCTTTTATATAGGCTTTTATCTCTTGCTAAAGAAAAAAGCCTATTGGTAGAAATTGATGGACAGGAGCATCAAGAGGTGAAAGTTTTAAAGGAGGATTTGCCTATTGATTTTAATGTTTCCATGAATAATGAGGTGATTTCCTTGGCTCAGGAAGAAACACTGCCTTATTCCTTAGATAGCAGCAAAAGAGTTTTTTTCTATAAAGGAAATCTGTATCTTCCAGGAGAGAAGCAGCTGGAAATTTATCACCCCCTCCTTAGGCTTTTAGAAAAGGATAAGGATAACAGACTTTTAATTAATAAGAAGGAAGGAGAAAAGATTGCTTCTTATCTTCTTCCTATGGTGAAGAAGATTGCTAGGAAGGTTACATTAGATGAAAGGGTTCAGGAATCCTTTTATGAAACAGACCTCATAACTACAACATACCTGGATAAGCGAGGAGACCTTGTATCGGCAGTTATGAAATTTAAGTATAATGACATAGAAATTGATCCTCTCATAGACAATGAATCCTCTCAAAGTGACCGTATCCTTATTAGGGATATTGAAAGAGAGGAGAGCTGTGTGAGGATATTGGAATCCTTTGGCTTTTCTAAAGCAGGCTCAGAATTTGTAATGGGAAAAGAGGAGGATATGGTAGCCTTTATCCAGGAGGGCTTAGAAAAGCTTCAGGAGCTGTCAGAGGTGTATTATTCTGAAAGCTTTAAAAATATACGCCTTTACGGAAAGGCTAACCTCATAGCAGGGGTAAGAATAAATAATGAGAAGCTTTTAGAGTTTTCTTTTTCCCTAGAGGGTGTTGAAAGGGAGGAGCTCATTGAAATATTCTCATCTATAAGAGAAAAGAAGAAATACTACCGTTTAAAGTCTGGGGGCTTTGTGGATCTTCAGGATAATGGCCTTAAGGACCTTACAGAGGTTATAGACTATTTAGGGATTAATAACAAAGACATTTTAAAGGATAATATTCTAATCTCAAAATACAATGCTTTATATCTGGATTCAAAGATTAAAGACAGCACCATGGATTACGTTAAGAGAAGTAGGGATTTCCGTGATCTAGTGAATAATGTGAAGGATTTGAAGGATATTGAATATACTCTTCCTGAAGGCTTAGAAGGAGTGATGAGAAATTACCAAAAGCTTGGCTTTAAGTGGTTTAAAACTCTTGCAGCCTATGGCTTTGGAGGAATTCTAGCTGATGAGATGGGCTTAGGTAAGACACTTCAGACTATTGCCTTCTTAGCTTCAGAGGTAGGAGATAAGCCCTCCCTAGTCATTGCACCTACCTCACTTATTTATAACTGGGAGGAGGAAATAAAAAGGTTTGCTCCCACCATGAGGGTGTTGGTGCTTTCTGGACCAAAGGGACAGAGAGAGGAGCATATAGAGGAAATAAACAGATATGATATTGTTATTACCTCCTACCCTTTAATTCGAAGGGATATTGATGACTATGAGGGTATTTCCTTTAAATACTGTATATTGGATGAGGCCCAGCAGATTAAAAATGCTGCCTCTATGAATGCAGCCTCAGTGAAGATGTTAAAGGCAGAGGGATATTTTGCTCTTACTGGAACCCCCATGGAGAACTCTCTCACAGAGCTTTGGTCCATATTTGATTTCATTATGCCTGGATATCTATTAAGCCATGGTAAGTTTACCAAGCTTTATGAAAGTCCCATAGTGAAAAATCAGGATAAGGAAGCCTTAGAGGAACTAAACCGCCACATTAAGCCCTTTATTTTAAGAAGGCTTAAAAAAGAGGTTTTAAAGGAGTTGCCTCCAAAAATAGAGCATAGCCTTATTGTAGAAATGACCGAGGAACAGAAGAAACTCTATGCTGCTTACTTAGCCTCTGCCCGGGAAGAGCTCAATAATGAAATTAAAGATAGGGGCTTTAATAAAAGTAAGATTAAACTCTTTTCTATTCTCACAAGGCTCCGTCAAATCTGTTGTGACCCTTCAGTTTTTATAGAAAATTATCAGGGGCAAAGTGGAAAGCTTCTAGCTCTTTATGACCTTTTACAGGAAAGCATATATGGAGATCATAAGATACTTCTCTTTTCACAATTTACCTCAGTGTTGAAAAACATTGGCGAATATTTAAAGGAGCAAGGAATGGACTATCTTTATCTAGATGGCTCCACGGACAGTCAGGAGAGAATAGCACTGACTAAGGAGTTTAATACTGGTGACACCAGGATATTTTTAATTTCCTTAAAGGCTGGGGGGACTGGGTTAAATCTAACAGGTGCAGATACGGTAATTCACTTCGATCCCTGGTGGAATCCCGCTGTAGAGGATCAGGCCACAGATAGAGCTCACCGTATAGGACAGGAAAGAACTGTTGAGGTAATCAAGCTCCTTGCCAAGGGTACTATAGAGGAAAAGATATTCAAGCTTCAGGAGGATAAAAAGAAAATAATTCAAGAGGTTATAAATGATGATTTAAAGGAGGCAACCTCCTTAAATCAGATGACACAGGAGGATTTAGAGGCCTTGTTTAGCTAGCAGGAAAAAATGCATAATGCTAGATGGGTTAAATTGATAATAGAAGAAATATAGATTCGTAGGTAACATAAGTGATTAATATAAGTAATTAATAAGGCACTCTTTATGAGTGCTTTTTTGTATAATGATTTGGAATAAATTTCTTCTTAATAGGTTTTAAATATGAGATAATATAGGTATGAAATTATGAGAGGAAGGGACTTATGAAGGAGAATCAAAAATTTAATATTATCCTAGTTCTATTAATACTGCTAGTAATACTAAATGTTTTTATAGGCTTTAATAGAATGTCCAATGAAATAAGCAGTTTAAACTATCAGCTAGGTAATCTTCAACATCATCTGCAAAACGTCACCAATAACTTTGATAATTTAGAGGTGAATATTAGAAATGAATTAAAAAAGCAGGGAAGCATTCTTACAGATTATAATATTTCCTATGATAATGCAGATCCTTCAGCACTTAGAGGTGATATTATCATAGAGGTTGTGCCTAAGGAGTATAGTGATAGCACATCAGCTACTATAAATATTGGAGACAAGTCCCTCCCTATGAACCGCCAGGGAAGCAGCTTTACTGCTGTGATTCCTGTACCTATAAATATTATTTATTCACAGTTTACCCTGAACTTAAAAGAAGGGGATACTATAAGAAGTGAGGTTGTAACTCCTGGTGAAATAGGCTTTGTTAATGAGCTTGCTAAAAATATTGAGGCAAGCTATTCGGGAGTAATACCCACCTACGATATTAAAGATAAATATGCTTATAATGGACAGATTCATGTTTACAATCCAAAGGGAAAAGGCAACTTTACAGATATTAAACTCATTGTCTTAAAAAATGGTAATGAGATTATCTGGGAAACAGATGATTTTATCAACAACAAGGAACAGGGCGTCTACACTGTTGATATTAATAAGACCTTTCCTTTAGAGAAAAAAGATAGTCTGTACATTTTTATTGAGGCAAAGGATCGCTACGGTTTTAAGTATAAAGCACCAGTATACGGTTCAGAGATAAATGTCTATGAAGGAGTAACTGGAGCTTCAACATATATGGAGCGAAGTGTATATGATGCACAAGGAAATGTTATTGAGTTTAAGAATTATTAGGTTTTTACTAAAAAAGTCTGTTGGATATATGCATCTATGATAAAATTAAGCTAGCAAAAATGGTTAAAAGGAGATAAAGATATGGCTGGAAGAAAAGATGATTTTAAATTTGAAATTACCAAAACCATAGGTGTTCTTTCTGAGGGAAGTAGGGGCTGGAACAAAGAGCTAAATAAAATCAGCTGGAATGGTGGAGCTCCTAAATATGATATCAGAGACTGGGATGAGAACCATGAAAAAATGGGTAAAGGCGTTACCTTAAGTGAAGAGGAGCTCAGAAAATTAAAGGAGCTAATTGATATAGAGTTAGGTAAATTGGATTAGCAAGAATTCTTTAGGGGGCTCTAGTGGTATAACTAGAGCCTTTGAATATCCAGGCACAAGAATATTATAGAACTAGATATGAACGAATAAAAAAGGTAAGGAGTAGAATATGATAGAATACCAAAAGCTCATAAGAGATAAGATACCAGAAATCATCAAAGCTTCAGGAAAAAGCTATGATGTTAGGACGGCTGATAAAGAGGAGTACAATGAATTGCTTAAGAAAAAGCTTCAGGAAGAGGTGCAGGAGTATCTTGAGGATGATAATTTAGAAGAGCTGGCGGATATTATGGAAGTACTCTATGCAATAGCTAGTAGTCTAGGATATAAGGAAGAGGATTTAGATAATAAAAGAAAAGGCAAGAGGGAAGAGAGAGGTGGATTTGAGAAGGGATTAGTGTTGGAGAGGACTTATTAAACTCCTTTAAGTATGGAAATTATGAGGGAATCCGCAGTGGGAGATACTTTACGGATATGAATGAGGAAAGGTTACAGATTCTTCTTCAAGAGGTTAAGCGTCTTACGCCTATAGAATTATGGATAAGTGAAGATGTAAGACCTGGAAGAGGAGAAGAGAAGTGGCTGAACTGTATACTGAAAAAGCTTTAGTATAGCTTTTATAAAGGTTAATAATTTTAGAAAATTAATAGGTTGGAATGGGGAGATAATTCTTCTTGTTTCAGCCTTTATTCTATTTATAGAAATTTAAGGCATTTTGATAGGCTACTGTGGCAACTTAGGATAAAAATACTTGTAGGAGAAATTTTCCTTTGCTATCCTTAGATTAACAAGGGAATGGTGGTGAAGGGATGAAGATTACAATTAATACCGATGAAAATATAAAAGACACAGAGGTACACATTACCTGTAATTCTTTGACTCCAGAAATAGAGAGGCTTATCTCATTAGTGCGGATGATGGAGATGCAGTTAACAGGGTTAAAGAATGGAGAAATCTTTATTATTGATATTGGAAAAGTCCTTTATATAGATACGGTGGATAAAAAAACCTTTATTTACACCACTAAAGAAGAATATGAATCAAAATTAAAGCTATATGAGCTAGAGGAGCAGCTGGTAAAGGCGGGCTTTTTTCGAGGAAGTAAGTCCTCCATAATTAATTTTAAGCATATTGTCTCCTTAAAGGCTGATATAGATAGACGTCTTCGAGTCACCTTAAGCAATGGTGAGCAGCTGATAGTATCTAGGCAGTATGCAGATCAGGTAAAAGAGAGATTGGGGGTTAGATAAATGGAAGAGAAGAAAAATTTTTTAGATTATCTAGGACAGGTAGTCTCCATCTTTGGAATAACAATGATTGCCATGATGCTCTTTGCCATGGCCTTTGGAGATGATACAGTAGATATTTCAACTATGTTTCAATTAGGAAGTAGGGGATTATCCATTAGTATAATGGTGCAATTTTTAGGAGTGTCAGCCATTACAGTAGCATTAAATTATTTATTTCTTACGGATGCAATTATCAAAAATCTATCTCTTACTCTAAGATATATATTTGTGCAGCTTTCCATAGTTTTAGTTATAGTGGCTTTAATTCTAATTTTTAAATGGTTCCCTATAAACATGTGGCAGCCATGGCTGATGTTCCTTATATGCTTTGCTATTAGTATCGGAGCTAGTATTTTCATAACCACCTATAAGGAAAAGGTTGAAAATAAAAAAATGCAGGAAGGCCTTGATAGATTAAAGAAGGAGCTAAAGGAGGTACAGGATGAATAATACTATTGAAATAAATAGGATAACAAAGACTTTTCATAAAGATCCTGTTCTAAAGAATATACAGCTTAAAATCACTAAGGGAGAAATATTTGGACTTTTAGGCCCTTCAGGGGCAGGAAAAACCACCTTGATAAAAATACTGATAGGACAGCTGCAGCAAACAGAGGGGGATGCACTTTTATTAGGAAAAGATACAAGAGCCTTAACTCAGGGTGAATATACTAGCCTTGGAATGGTTCTTGATAATAGCGGATTATATGAGAGACTCAGTTGTTATGATAATTTAGTTTTATTTACTGAAATATATGGCATATCAAAAAGTGTTATTGATACAGTGCTAAAAAAGGTTGGTCTTTTGGAGGAAAGGAAACTGGCTGTTCATAAGCTATCAAAAGGTATGAGAC
>JAEXZL010000218.1 GCA_023451395.1 Bacillota bacterium
GATTTAACACTTAGGAATAATGTTTTATTATAATATCATAATAAGAATTTAAGGGGTGATTAAATGGACTGGGTAGCTTTTTTAAATAATGTGAGTGCTATAGCTATAGTTTTATTCATCGCAGGTATAGTGCTTGTTACCATTGAGATGTTTATACCAGGCTTTGGAGTTGCCGGAATTTCCGGTGCCATATGTCTTATACTTGCTGTTATATTTGCTGCAGAAACCTTTACTCAAGGGCTTGTTTTAATGCTTATAGTTTTTGTAATCCTAAGTATTCTTTTCGGAGTGGTTCTTATGTCCCTGTCCAAAGGAAAGATGAAAAAGACCTTAGTGCTTGAAGAAGAGCAAAAGAAGGATCAGGGTTATATTAGCTCTGATGATTTAAAGTACTTCATTGATAAGGAAGGTATTGCAAAAACTGATTTAAGACCCTCAGGTAGTGCTGATATTGAAGGCTTAAAGCTTGATGTGGTTTCAGATGGCGAGTATATAGCTCAAGGGAGCAAAATTAAAATAGTTAAGGTTCAGGGCAGTAAAATATTAGTTAAAAAATTAAATTAATATTAAAAGATAAAAAATTGAAAGGGGTTTTTAATTTATGGATGGTTTAGTTTCTTTAATTATTACAGTAATACTAGTGATCTTTGTTGTTGCAATATTCCTGAGCTTTGTTCCATTAGGACTTTGGATTTCTGCTTTAGCTGCAGGAGTTAAGGTTAGTATTTTTAACCTCATAGGTATGAAGCTGAGAAGAGTTGTTCCCACAAGGATAGTGCTTCCTCTTATTAAGTCCACTAAAGCTGGCTTAGATATGAATGTAAACCAGTTAGAGGCTCATTACCTTGCAGGAGGAAATGTAGATAGAGTTATTGATGCCTTAATAGCAGCTCAAAGAGCATCCATTGACTTGCAATTTGAAAAGGCAGCAGCTATTGACCTTGCAGGTAGAGATGTACTTGAAGCAGTAAAGATGAGTGTAAATCCTAAGGTTATTGAAACACCTAATGTATCAGCAGTAGCTAAAGATGGTATAGAGCTATTAGTAAAGGCAAGAGTTACTGTAAGAGCTAATCTTGAAAGATTAGTAGGTGGTGCTGGTGAAACCACTATCCTAGCAAGGGTAGGTGAGGGTATAGTTACTACTGTTGGTAGTTCCATAGCTCATAAAGAGGTTTTAGAAAATCCAGACAAAATATCTCAGACAGTATTGAGCAAAGGCTTAGATGCTGGATCAGCCTTTGAAATTTTATCCATAGATATAGCTGATGTTGATGTAGGAAGAAACATCGGTGCACAGCTTCAAACTCAGCAGGCTGAGGCTGACAAGAAGATTGCTCAAGCTAAAGCTGAGGAAAGAAGAGCAATGGCTGTAGCTAGAGAGCAGGAAATGAGAGCAGAGGTTGTAGCTGCAGAGGCAGAGGTTCCAAGAGCAATGGCTCAGGCTTTAAGAGATGGAAAACTTGGAGTTATGGATTATTATGATATGCAAAATGTTATTGCAGATACAGATATGAGAACAGCTATTTCTGACAGTGGAAAGAAAAAGCCTACAGTACAAAATGAAAAGGAAAATAAGCCTAAGGATAGCATATAGGAGCTGAAACTTATGGATAGATATAAGGAAAGGGCAAATAAGGAAAAATTAAATAATAAGGGATATATAGACAGCATAGCTGAGGATTTAACAACTAGCAGACTTCAAAGAGCCTTAATACTATCTGAAATATTAAACAAACCCGTCTCTAAAAGAGAAAGCTCTAAAAGAAGATATTTAAGGAGAAAGCCCTAATGGATTTAAAAATACTGATTGTAGATGATGAACCAGGGATGCGCCTTTTAATAGTAAAGGCTGTCTCTAAGCTTGAAGGCTTCACTGTAATAGGTGAAGCTGCCAGCGGAGAGGATGCTTTGGAGCTATTTAAAAAGCACCGCCCTGAAGTGGTATTTTTAGATATAGAGCTACAAGGAATGTCTGGAGTAGATTGTGCCGAGAAAATCCTTGATATCAGTCCTAAGACTATGATAATTTTTGCCACCGGTCATAACGAATATATGCCCAGAGCCTTTGAACTTTATGCCTTTGACTATATAATTAAACCCTTTAAGATTGAGAGGATATTTCAAACTCTTCACAGAATAAAGGATATATATACAGAAAATGGTCAAGTTAAGATGGCACAAAAAGCAAGGGGTAGCAAGGCTTTAGATAAGCTTGTGGTTAAAAATAAGGAAGGTATAAGCTTTGTAGATTCTCAAGACATAATATTGGTACAGAGAGAGGATAAAAATACTGTAATCTATACTAAGGGAGAAAGGTATACAACCTCTGAGGCCTTAGGGGATATAGAATTTAAGCTAGATAGCACAAAATTCTTAAGAAGTCATAAATCCTATATAATAAATATCTCAAAGATAACAAAGATATATCCCTATGGAAGATGGACTTATGTGGTTAAACTTAAGGATACAGAGATGGATGCCCTCTTAACCCATGAAAATTATGAACAGCTAAAAATGTTATTTGACCTTTAACAACTAAAAATGCTATTCGATCTGTAACAGATAAAATGTTATTTGATCTGTAACAACTAAAAATGTTATTCGATTTATAACGGCTAAAAATGCTATTTAATTATAGCAGCTAAAAATATATATAAAAGTAAGTGAGCAATTAAGCCTCTTTAGATATTTAGATCAGGAAATATTATTAATACTCCCTTTTGCTGAATAAACTATAGATTGAGGCATAACTACACTCTAAGAAATTATTCAGCATTGATGAAAATCGATGCTGATTTTTTTATAAGGTTTTTGATTTTATGGTATCCAATTAATAAAGATAGGGGGACTAGAAATGAGAGGCAGAGAAATATTAAAGAGTTTAATTAAAGTTTTTGCACTGGGAACTTTATGGACTGTTATAGCTTTTATAATAGGTATACTTGTAGATAAGTTTATAATTGTTTTTAATCTCCAGGAAAGTATATTTTTATTAGGATTAAATTATATAATAATTGGTACAACTATGATCTTTGGTGAAGGAAAATCCAACTACAACATAGTATTAGGCGGAGATATGGATATTATTGAGCCAAGCTTTGGAAGAGAATATGCAGAATTTTTAGATGGCAAAAGAAAAGGAAAATATAATAATGTAGGAGTTAATGCATCTGCTTTAGGAATTATTCTTGGAGGAGCAGTGTGTATTATTTTTTCTATAATACTGTAAATAATTACTTTATAAGTAAAATCATAACTTGTGAAAAGCTCTAAAATCTCTTAATTGAAAGGATGGGTATATGCTTATGAAAGACGAGGTTAAGCGATGGAAGAAGTATGGATATATAATTATGGCTGTAGTACTTTTCTTAATGGGAGTAACCTATGTGGTTAACTATAACAAAAAGGTTAAGCTCCATAAGGAAGAAATAAAGGCTGAGCATATAGAGGATTTAAGAAGAGCAGAGGAAGCCTCTGAGAAGGCATTGGAATTCTTGAACTCTGATAAAGAGACAGTTACAGGAAAAGAGATGAAGGAGTACTGTAAAATTGCAGGAACTATATGGACATCAATTAATGAGCTGAGAGAATACACTGTGAAGCCTTATAATTCTGAGATAAAACCCCATAATATAATGATGGTCTTAAGCAGTACAATCAACTACGGTTCCATGGAGGATGCAGAGGAGATAGCTATTCAAGGAGAATTAAGATATATACTAATTGTTCAAAAATGGTATATAGAAGAAGTTAACACCTTGCTTAAAGAAAGTAGTTACAAGAATTTTAAAACAGCGGGGGAATGGGTGAAGGTTCTTAAGGAAATTAGCACTCTTGATCACACTAATATAAAGACTGAAGCTTCATAGAAGCTTCAGTCTTTCTTAATAGCTATTAAAAATTACTGTTAAAAAATCTAGAGCTTTCCTAGCATATCTTTAATGATATCCACTTGATCTATAGAAATTTTAAGCTTTTCTGAAAGCATTCTGCTATCTAGTCCCTCATGAAGTCCTTCCTTTACTGCCATAAGCTTATCTGCGTCAGTTATGATATTTTCCACAGCAGTACTGTCTTTAGCAGGTACAGACTTTAAGTGGTTTTCCAGTTTATCATAAAGCTCCATTTCCTTTAATTTTGTCCAGGGCATATTCTTTAGCCTCCTTATGGAAAGAAATTTTTAACTTAGGGTGTGTACTTAGTATGCACCATATAGATTATTTAATTCCTAGAGTCTTATGATAAGACAATCATACCTTATTAATTAGCTTGAGATTTTTTATTTTAATACTTTTATGCTAAGATATATTAATGATGAAACACTTTGACAAAGGAAGGAATTTTTTTATGAATATAATTTCTCTTGAAAATATAAATAAAAGCTATAGCGAAAAGGCTTTAATTGATAATATATCTTTGGGTATAAATGAAGGAGAGAAAATTGGGCTTATTGGAATAAATGGCACAGGAAAATCTACTCTTTTAAAAATTATTGCTGGGATAGAAAATATTGATTCTGGATCAATAATTAAAGCAAATAACAGAAGGATAGAATATCTTGCCCAGAACCCACCCTATGAGGAAAAGGCTACAGTTTTGCAACAGCTTTTTCAAGGAAGCTCTCCTGAGCTTACCCTTATACGAGAGTATGAGGAGGTATTGGAAAACCTTGAAAAGAATTCTGGAAGTGATGAGGAAAAGGAGCTTAACAAAAGACTTTTAAAACTTCAGAGTCAGATTGATACCCAGGGGTTGTGGGATTTAGAAAGTGAAGGAAAGAGTATACTCACAAGGCTAGGAATCACAGATTTTAAGGCTCTTATGGGCAATCTTTCTGGAGGGCAAAGAAAAAGAGTAGCCCTAGCAGCAGCTCTTATAACCCCTTGTGATCTTTTAATTTTGGATGAGCCCACAAACCATATGGATAATGAAACCATAGATTGGTTGGAAAACTATTTAAATAGCCGTAAGGGTGCTCTCCTTATGGTTACCCATGACAGATATTTTTTAGATAGGATAGCTAATAGAATAATTGAGCTCTATAGAGGAGGCCTCTACAGCTATCAGGGAAACTATACAACCTTTTTGGAAAAGAAGCTGGAAAGGGAGCAGCTAGAGGCAGCTATGGAGGATAAGAGGCAGAACCTTTTAAGAAAGGAGCTTGCCTGGGTAAGAAGAGGGGCAAAAGCCAGAAGCACTAAGCAAAAGGCAAGGCTTCAGCGTTTTGAAGAGCTAAGTAATAAAGAAGGATTAGATATGGGGCAGGAGGTAGAGATGTCTTCCTTAAGCTCCCGATTAGGAAGAAAGGTTATAGAAATTGAAAATATATCAAAAAATCTTGGCGGAAAGGAGCTTCTTAAGGATTTTACCTACACTCTTTTAAGAGACGACAGAATTGCCATAATTGGACCTAATGGCATAGGTAAATCCACACTTATGAAGCTAATTTATGGAGAGCTTATCCCGGATAAGGGAAGTATTAATATTGGAGATACGGTAAAGCTTGCCTTCTTTTCACAGGAAAACACCCACATGGATGAAAATATGCGTGTTATAGAATATGTGAGAGAGGAAGCTGAGTATATAGCTGTTTCTGAAAATGAAAAAATATCTGCCTCCTCCCTTTGTGAGAGATTTCTCTTTGATTCTACTATGCAGTGGACACCTATAGGAAAGCTTTCTGGAGGAGAAAGAAGAAGGCTATATCTATTAAGGGTACTAATGAAGGCTCCAAATGTTCTTTTATTAGATGAACCCTCTAACGACCTGGACATTGAAACCTTAAAAATCCTTGAGGATTACCTAGATAACTTTCAGGGAGCTGTTATTGTGGTTACTCATGATCGCTACTTTATGGATAGAGTATGTAACAAGATATTTTACTTTGAAGGTCAGGGTGAGATAAAGACTTTCTTTGGAAGCTATGAGGACTTTTATCAGAATAGGCTTTTAGAGGAGAATGAGAAAAAAGCCTTAGAAAAGGAAAGAGAGACTTCAAAAAATCCTTCCCCTAAAAAGGACGGGGTTAAAAAGGAAAAGCCTTTAAAATTTACTTACAAGGAAGAAAAGGAATTTCAAGAGATAGATGAAGTTATTGCAGTAATAGAAGGAGAGATTGAAGCCTTAGATGGTGAAATAGAGAAGAACTCATCAGATTTTCAGCGCCTTCAGGAACTATTAGAAGAAAAGGGAGAAAAGGAGAAGCTCTTAGAAGAAAAATATGAAAGATGGGAATACCTAAACGATCTTCATGAAAAAATAGAAGCCTCAAAAAATTAATTGTAATATAAGATCCTTTAGGCAAATATCTATTAAATAAGTCTTTAAAAAAATCCGAAGCCTAGAGGAGTTAAGTTCATGACCTATTACAGATATCCAAGAATTGTTGATAAGCATTCAATAACAACCGTTACAGACAAGGACAATGAAAGAAGATATATATTGGCCTTAAAGCTAAAAAAAAGAGGATCAGAGAGGCTTCTCATTATTATAGATAGCATGGGAGCTGCAGATGAGATAGATAGTGATAGAAAGCTCTGCAGAATTTTAAAATATATTCAGGAGAGTAGGGAGCTTCAGCCCTATGGAGAACTTAGGATTATGAGCCTTTTTCCTGTATGCAGCAGCAAAATAAAATATGTTATAGAAAAGCTATATGAAAAGGGTCCTGAATTTATATTAGGTGAGGATGATCTCTTTATCCTAGAGGATAGGGTAATATCTAATAAGATGCTTATTAAGGAAAATATAGATCTAGCAGATAAGATTATTCTTGCCTGGGGCTCACCGCCAGTGAAACTAAAAAAGTACCATCATAATGTTTCAGAGGAGTTATTAGCTTATATAAAGACTAGAAAAAAGTCTTTATATACCTATACTATAGGAGAATTATCCCTAAGAGGCTATCCTAAGAGCTGTTTATGCTGGTCTTATAAGGAGGTTCCAATAGCATATCCTTTTAATAGTGTTTAAATAATAGTGGAGCAGAGGTATATGATAAAATAACTTCTGCTCCCTTTGTCTATATATTCTAAGGAATAAAAAAACGGAAGCTTTTTATCGGGATATCTATTTTTATGCTAGAGAATTTATGGCTTCTTAGCATAAAAAACCCACTAAGGTTTTTGTACCTTAGTGGGCATCGTGATAACTTGCTTATTTATGCATTTTGGTGTTTATCTATTAGCTCCTGAATTTTCGGTGTACATCTTCTTCCACCACAGCCTCCAGAACCTGCACCTGTTGCCTGCTGCACCTTTTCTACAGTGTTAGCACCCTTAGCTATGGCTTCCTTGATTTTAATCCTTGGAATGGCTTTGCAAAGACAAACCTTTGTATGTTTATCAAGGACTAGCTCCTGGAGTCTTTTTTTTTATCTTCTTCGCTTTCCTTAGAAGCTTCATCCTTATTTTTTACCTTAGAAGGATTCTGCTTTTCCATTTCACTTTTTTCTTTATCTAAAATATCTTTATTTGCTTCATCGAAGCCTTGGTCATATTTTTCGTTAAAATTGTTTTCCATAGTATCTCAGTCCTCCAATCAAATTGTCATTAAAGAAAATCCCCTAGTGACTGTAGTTTTATTAAATCATAAATGAGAATTAAATTCAATGAGTTTAATAAAGCTTTAATATAAATTTAAAATATATAATTATAGTTTGTTCAAACTTAAATAATAATATTTAGCTGCCCATAGGAAATTTTACACAAACTGTACATGGAATTTACTAGAGTTAAACAAGGAAAATATATAATTTTATTAGTGAATTTCATTGGGGAGGGAGCTAAAGTGAAAAAATTACTGGGCTTTATTATTATGTTTATTTTTAGTTTATATTTATTCATGGAAACTGTATCATCAAGTGGCATGGGTTCTCCTGGAGGCAATAAAGGTGTAATATTATATATTCTTTTAACTATTGCAATAATCGGACCCATTGGTCTTGTAAGCTATAAGAGGAAAATGAGATAGATGAGAAAAGGGTTTTATCAAGAATACAAGTCGCATCTTTAATCTGTTGTTTCTATTGTTACTAGTGTGTTCATAAGATAAAATAGTATTTATAAGTGCCAAAGGGCACTCTTTTTATGCACTAATAACAATAAGGAGTTATATAGCTTATGGAAAAGTCAATGTACAAAAAAATACTGCCAATAGCAATACCTGTAGCTCTTCAAAACTTAATAAATGTTGGAGTAAGTGTCACAGACACCCTTATGATAGGAAGCATAAGCGAGATTCAGATGTCTGGAATAGCTCAGGCCAATCAGCCATACTTTATTTTTACTACTTTAATATTTGGACTTGCTTCTGGCTCTACGGTATTAACATCTCAATACTGGGGCAGGAAAGAGACAAAGCCTATTAGAGCAATCCTTGGGCTTATGATGCGTATAGGGATAATTTGTGGAATGCTGCTATCAGCATTAGTTTTAACTAATCCTAGAGAAGTTATGAGGGTTTTTACCAATGATTTGCAGGTGATAGAATATGGAGTGGAGTACCTTAGAATCGTTGGCTTTTCCTATGTTTTTTCTTCCTTTACGGGAATATATCTCATGGGCTTAAGGAGCATAGCTAATGTTAAGGTTTCTATGAACATCTATGGGATGTCCTTTATTTTAAATGTTTTTTTAAACTATGTATTCATCTTTGGAAAGCTGGGACTACCGGCTATGGAAATAAGGGGTGCTGCTCTAGCAACTCTTATAAGCCGAATCTTTGAATCGATTATTACTATTATTTATATGTATAAGATAGAAGGGCAGATTAAACTTACACTAAAGGACTTATTTAGAAAGACTAAAAGGTATTGGAAAAGGCTATTTCGCTACAGTTTACCAGTGCTCTTTAGTGAAATTCACTGGGGGCTTGGAATCTCTGTGCAAGCCGCAATTATAGGACATTTAGGGTTATCAGTTTTATCTGCAGCGAGCTTTATAAATGTTTTTCAGCAGCTGGCAGGGGTGGCTATTATGGGTGTAGGAGCAGCTTCCAGCATACTCACAGGTATATTAATCGGAGAGGGAAAAGAGGAGGAAGCCTTAAAGCTCTCTAAGACTCTTATGGGAATAAGTGCCTTAGTTGGAGGCATCATCGTTTTAACTACTCTTCTCTTTAGGCCTATTGCCCCTTATTTTATAAATTCCTCAGAGGAAACAGCAGTGCTAATAAAAGAAATGCTTTTTGTCTCTGCTTATCTATTATTCTTTCAATGCCTAAATGTTACAACCCTGGCAGGAATACTTCGAGGCTCAGGAGACACAGTGTTTTGTGCAGCAGTAGATGTAGGAACCCTATGGTTATTAAAGCTTGCTTGCGGTCTGATCTTTACCATAATAATTAAGGTGCCACCGGTATGGGTATATTTCATACTATCCAGTGATGAGTTTATAAAGGCACTTATAACAACTCCTAGGGTATTTAGGGGAAAATGGATACACAGGACTACAGGTTAGAGATAAGAATGTAAAAGAGGAAGCAACAATCTTAAGGTGAGGTTAAGGAGATAAAATAAAATGAATCTAAAGGAAAGAGCAAAAAAGTTGAAAACAGACATACCTGTAATATTTATAGCATTAAGCCATAAAAGAACGCCTTGGTATGCTAAAGGTATTGCATTATTAACAGTAGCATATGCATTATCACCTATTGACTTGATACCAGACTTCATACCTGTCTTAGGATATTTGGATGATATATTAATACTACCAGGTTTAATTGCTATTACTATTAAATTAATACCTAGAGAGATTATGATGGAGTGCAAGGATAAAGCTAAGGATTTATGGAAGGATGGGAAGCCTAAAAAATGGACTTATGCTGTTCCTATTATAGCAATTTGGATTTTGGTTTTATTTTTCATTATTAGGGCATTGATATGATATGGCAGGAACCTTGGGAAGGATTAAGCTGATTATAAAATACCCTATATCAATCGCTATCATCATTAATATAGGGTTTTCTTTTTTATAATCCTTTTATTATTTAATTTAACTTCCTTTTGACAATTTACTTCTGAGCTATTTATATTAGCTACAATTATCATTAAACTTTTCTCCTTCTAACTAAAGAAACAACTGCATTGTAATTTTATTGTTTTATTATTTTATGCAGTTAAAGCTTTTTAACAGATGAGCACCTTTGCAATATCATGTACAGCTGCAGCCTCATCGTCACCAGTGGCCTCAATAGTTATTATAGAACCTTTTTTTACCTCCAGGGCTATGAGATTTATTAAGCTCTTACCATCGGCTACTCTATTATCATAGCGAATTTCTACCTTAGATTTATATTTCATAGCCTTCTTTACTAATTCTGTTGCAACTTTAGCTTTTATGCCATCATCCTTCCCTACCAATACTTCCTTAGTTTTCATTGATCATGCCTCCAATCTAGTACTTATAAAGTATATCAGTTTATCTAACAGAGCAGCTCTCTATCATACATCCCTCCTTTTTTATAAATAAAGGGCTCTCATCCTTTATGGACGAAAGCTTATTAAAATCACCTATATGGAATAATTTCTGTTTTTTTATAAGGCTGCCGACCATTGATAACGATTACTTAAATTAGTTATATTATATCAAAAACATCGAATATTGTCGAATTATTTTTAAAATTCTATATATAATTATGTACATTTAATTATATATTTAATGATAGTATGCCCATATTTATATATTTTTAACTAGATTGTGGAATAATATTCTGTTCTTGTAATTAAAAACAGAGCATTAAGTTAGAAGCTTAATGCTCAGCTTTTATAATCTATAGAGTAATCCTATTTTTTTTCTACAGCAATCCAGGCTTCACATTTATAATCAAGTGATTTGATATCACCGTCGGGATATACTTCAATGTCATAAGCTCCACAGGGCTTATATTCGCTTGCTGGAAAGAATTCTGTATAGACTCTATGAATAAGTTGATGGTAAGCCTCGGGCATAGGTCCAGTGCATTCAAATATAGCCCAGGTATGAGCAGGTATTGTTTCGATACTGTAACCCTCTGGTATGTCCCCACCATTATATGCAGCGCCAATGGCATAAGGGAATTCATCATTCTTGGTGTGATTTTCAAAACATATTCCAACAATATTAGGTCCAAAGACATTATCCTTTGTAATGAATTTAATAATCTCTTCTATTGTCCCGTCTTGTCTACTTTCTGCCCAAAAGCTAGGGATTTTCTTTTGGCTAATTTCCATGTTAGTTGAATAATATCGCTTTTTTACCACGACCTCAAAGGCATCTTTTTTCTCAATTTTGTAGTTCATAATACTACCCCCTTCTAATTTTAATTTTACAGAAAGTCGTGAAAAGGATTTTAAGCTAGTCCCGTCTTTTTTAGCTTGAGAGGGTGTTACTCCATGGAAGCGGGTAAAGGCTCTGCCAAAACTCTCAGGAGAATCGTAGCCGTATTTTAATGCTATATCTATTATCCTAGCATCAGAAGCTATGAGCTCGCTTCCCGCCAGTGAAAGTCTCCTGTACCTTATATATTCTCCAAGGGTACAGCCGCAAAGTATTCCAAATACTCTCTGGAAATGAAAGCTTGAGGAATAGGCGCAGCCTGCAATCTTTTCATAATCCAGCTCCTCTGTAAGATTAGCTTCAATATAATCAATGGCCTTTTGAATTCCCGTTATCCAATCCATATTTTCATCTCCTTCTGTATTTACATTATATTAGAAGCATATTTTTATTACTTGATAATTTGTGCTAGAAGGTGTTTGATTAAATATATTTAATAGATATTGTATCTGTATTTATATTATATCAGCTATAATATGGAATAATATTCTATACTAAAAGGAAAAGTTATTTTATACTTAAGATAAATACTACATTAAGCTGGAGATGAGTGATTATATGATTACCATTAGTGATATAGCCCGGTTAGCGGGAGTTGCAAAAAGTACCGTTTCAAGATATTTGAATGGTGGGATAGTGGGAGAGGAGACAAGATCTAAGCTGGATAGGATCATAAAGGAAACGGGGTATGCTCCCAATGCCTTTGCACAAAGTCTAAAGGCAAAGAAAACCAATATTGTGGGGGCTATAGTTCCCAGGTTAGATTCCTTTGCATCATCACAGATTCTTATAGGAATTGATGAGGAGCTTAGGGAAGAAAACTATCAGCTTCTAATATCCAATACAAGTCAGTCTATTCATAGGGAAATAGAGAGCATTTATACCTTAGCTAAGCAAAAGGCTGCAGGTATTATTCTTCTTGCTACAGAGATAACCCAAGAGCACTTAGAAGCCTTTAAAGAAATTAATATTCCTGTGATCATTATGGGACAGAGAGAGGATGATATCCATAGTGTTATCCATGACGACTATGCTGCTGCCTATGATATGGGTAAATACATACTGTCCAAGGGGCATAAAAAAATAGCTTATTTAGGGGTTACAGAAAAGGATATTTCCGTAGGTGTAAATAGAAAAGAAGGCTTCAAAAAAGCAATGGAGGAAATTAAAGACTGCGAGGTAAAATATTATGAAACAGGTTTTAAAATGGAGTCAGCATTAACTGAAGCCTTAGAGATAATAGACTCCTATAATCCAACTATAATAGCCTGTGCCACAGATAATATTGCTATGGGAACTTTAAAGGCTGCTAATCTTAAAGGCATTAAGGTTCCTTCAGAATTATCCATAACTGGCTTTGGTGGTTATGATGTTACAGAAATTATCCATCCTACCCTAGCTACTGTGAAGCTTTATTTCAAGGAAGCAGGGCAAAGTGCTGCAAAGGGAATTATAAAGCTAATCAGGGAGGAGGATTTACCTTCAGTAATTATTTCAAAATATAAAATTGTTGAAGGTGGAAGTATTGACAGAAAATAGTGAATAGTATAATATGAAAGATAATATCAGTAATAATGGAACCGGTTTTAATTAATCGGTTAATTTTTTAAAATTAATGGAACCGGTTCCACACAGAAATAATATAATATAATATAATTATAAAGGAGTGTCGTTTATGGTAAAGTCCTATGAAGAGATTGCAAAAGATATACTGCAGGCTGTCGGAGGAGAAGAAAACATTAATTCCTTTGCTCACTGTGCTACTAGACTACGTATAGTTGTAAACGATAAGGATAAGGTAGACACAGAAGCTATAGAAAACATAGACAAGGTAAAGGGTGTATTTTTTAATTCTGGTCAATATCAAATAATATTTGGTACTGGTACTGTAAATAAGGTATATGAAGCCATGGAGGGATTAGGACTCCAGGGCACCTCTAGAGGTGAGCTTAAGGAGGAAGCACAAAAGGAGGGAAATGCCTTCCAGAGAGCTGTCCGATCTTTAGGAGATGTATTTGTGCCAATTATTCCAGCCCTAGTGGCTACTGGTTTATTCATGGGAATCCGAGGACTTCTAACCCAAGAAACGGTTTTAGCTTTCCTTGGTTATACAGCTGAGGATCTTCCAGGAAACTTTATAGTTTTCACACAGATTGTTACAGATACAGCCTTTGCTTTTCTACCTGCTCTCGTTGCATGGTCGGCCTTTAAGGTTTTTGGTGGAAGCCCTATATTAGGTATAGTCCTCGGACTTATGCTTGTTAATCCTGCTCTTCCTAATGCCTATGCTGTAGGCTCAGGAAGTGTAGAGCCTCTTATGTTCTTTGGCTTTATCCCTGTGGCTGGATATCAGGGCTCAGTGCTCCCTGCTTTCTTTGTAGGCTTTTTAGGAGCCAAGCTTGAAAGAAAGATTCGTAAAAGAATGCCTGAGGCCATAGATTTATTTGCTACTCCATTTTTAACATTGCTTATAATGCTTTCTGTAGGATTATTTGTACTAGGTCCTATTCTTCATCTTGTAGAAAACTTCCTTTTAACAGCAGTTAAGGCAATAATTAATTTACCCTTTGGCCTTGGAGGCTTAACCATAGGTGGATTAATACAAGTAGTGGTGGTTACTGGTGTTCACCAGATATTTAATATGCTGGAGATTCAGCTTTTAGCAAATACAGGAGTAAATCCCTATAACGGTATTATTGCCTTTACAGCTGTGGCACAAGGGGCTGCAACTTTAGCTGTAGGCTTAAAAAGTAAAAATACCAGACTTAAGGCCTTAGCTATACCTTCTGCTGTATCAGCCTTTTTAGGAATTACTGAGCCAGCAATCTTTGGTGTTAATTTAAGATATGGCAAGCCCTTCATAATGGGACTTATAGGAGGAGGAATTGGAGGCTTCCTAGGGGCACTCTTTAAGCTGCAGGCTACAGGTATGAGTCTTACAGGAATACCTGGAATATTACTATATCTTGATAATCAGCTATTTTTATATATACTAATCAGTCTAATAGTCTTTGCTGTAACCTTTGCTTTAACCTGGTTCTATGGGTATAAAGAAACAGCATCTGAAAGAAAATAGTATAAGTAAAACAAAGGATAACTTAAAAATATAAGGAGTTTTCAATAGATGGAATGGTCTAAAGAAGAGAGATATCGTAGATTAGAGGATGTGAGTCCTGAAGAAATAAGTGAACTTAAAAAAACAGTGGATAGCTGTCCCTGGCGACAGACTTATCATATACAGCCTGTTACAGGCCTCCTTAATGATCCCAATGGCTTTTCCTATTATAAGGGAGAATATCACCTTTTTTATCAATGGTTTCCTTTAGGACCTGTTCATGGACTGAAATACTGGTATCATGTAAAATCAAAGGATCTTGTAAATTGGGAAAATGTAGGGGTGGGCATAAAACCTGATTCCTACTTTGACAACTATGGTGCTTATTCAGGAAGTGCTATAGAGCATGAAGATAAGCTATATCTATTATATACAGGTAATACCAGAGATGATAAGTGGAGGAGGCATTCCAATCAATGTCTGGCAGTGATGAATACTGAAGGTAAGATTACAAAGTTTAATAGGCCTGTTATATCAGATATTCCAGAAGACTACACAGAGCACTTTCGTGACCCAAAGGTATGGAAGGAAAAGGATAGCTTTTATGCAGTAATAGGTGCACAGAGAAAAAATGAAACAGGCTGTGCCGTTCTTTATAGCTCTAAAGACCCTATAAATTGGAATTTTGAAGGTGAGCTTGAAACGGACTTAGCTAATTTTGGATTTATGTGGGAATGTCCTGATTATTTTCAGCTGGAGGATAAAGGAGTGCTTATCTTCTCCCCACAGGGCTTAGAGCCAGAGGGAGATAGGTTTAATAATATTTATCAGTCCGGCTACATCCTTGGAGATAAATTAAATCTCATGAGTAGGAGCTTAAACCATGGTGATTTTCAGGAGCTTGATAGAGGCTTTGACTTCTATGCCCCTCAAACCATGGAGGACTCTATAGGTAGACGGATTTTAATTGCCTGGCTTGGTATGGGGGAGATTGAATATCCTACAGATAAAAATGGATGGGCTCATTGTCTTACTCTTCCTCGTGAGATATCTATATCTAATGGAAGGCTAATTCAGAAGCCTGTAAAGGAACTTGAAGGTCTCCGAAAGAAGGAACATAGGGTTAAGGATGAGATTTTTAATGAGGCAAAGACCTATGAGGGTCTTAAGGGAATAGCCTATGAGCTAGTTGCAGAGTTTAAAAACCATGATGCAGAGGAATTTGGAATAGAATTAAGAGCTGGAAAAGAAGAAAAAACTGTTATAAAATATGATGCTCTCAAGAAGAAAATCATACTGGATCGCAGCCTTTCTGGAAAGGAATTTGGCCTAGACTTTGGCACGATAAGAAGCTGCCTTCTAGAGGAAGGGAATATAAAGCTGCATATCTTTGTGGATACTTCTTCAGTAGAGATATTTATAAATGATGGAGTAGAGGTATTTACAAGCAGAATTTTCCCAGATAAGGAGAGCAAGGATATTCGAATCTTTGCATCTAAGGGACACACTTCCTTCAAGGTGGTAAAGTGGGATTACTAATCTTTATCTTTTAAATTCTATAGTAAGAAGAAGTCAATATAATTAATAAAATTAATACTAATAAAAGAGGATGAGTTCATAATAATGAATTTATCCTCTTTTTATTAATGAATATTATAAGAAGTATTTCATTGCTTAGAAAAAATCTAATTACAGATAATCACACCATAAAAGAAGGTGAACAACTATTATAATTATTTAACAAAAATGGTATTTAGATTATAATGGAAATATAAGTAATTTATAATAAAAATGCACACTGCAATATGGTGCAACCACAGGTTGCAGATATTCCAGCTTTCGGTGCTAGAATGCAACTGCCGCTGAGTGTATCCTTTAACTAACATATTTAAAGGAGGAGAGTACAATGACATTAGGAGAAAAGTTAGTGGGGCTTAGACAAAGCTCAGGGCTATCACAGGATAGATTAGCCGAAATGCTTGGGGTATCTAGGCAAGCTGTTTCTAAATGGGAGCGTGACGAAGCAAAGCCAGATATAGATAATATTATTAAACTAAGTAATATCTATAATGTGACTATTGATTATCTTCTAAAGGAAAATCAGGAAGAGATGCAGAATGAAAAGCATGAAAGTATTCAGGCTAATCATGGGTCTAGTATTTTTCAAGATGTACTAACATTTATTAAGAAAAAGTGGTATTGGCTTGGCTATGTTATAGCAGCCTGGGGAATAATTGATATTTTCAAAGCCATAATAGGGAATATAATGTGGAGGTCATTTACCAGCTCAATTATAGGTTATGATATGAGCGGTGCTCAGATTGACATAACCAGCAGTGCTACTGAGCTTATAGAAAGTAATCTGGCTACAGATCCCTTAATAGGCTCTGTGATGAATGTATCCTCATATGCTTTATGGTATCCTATTTTAATAGGAGTTCTAAAGTCTGCAGTGGGGGTTATCATAGTTATATATGGCAGAAGATATGTTAAAAACCTTAAAGCAAAAGCATATAATTAAGGGATTCTATTGAAAAAATTAATGGATATGGAGTATTAATTATGAAGAGGTTTACTAAGAAAGCTCTGTGGATAATAACTGTTTTATTGTTATTAGTTTTTGGTATTTGTGGATATTTATATTTTTTTCAGCATATTTCTGTGTATAGTAGAGAGGTATATACTCCTAAAGACAGCATTGCTTTAGAAAAAGTATTGCAGGAGCAAGAGGTTAAGGAAGATGTTTCACAGTTAATAGATATTATAGAAGAAGTGCATCCCATATTTTTAGAGGAATTAAACTCAAAATATCAGGAGGCTAAAGAGAAGTTTAAAGGTACCTGTAGTAAAGCTATGACTACTTCACAATTTCAATTAGAGGCTTCTAAGTATCTATCTTCCTTAGAGGATGGGCATACAATCATTGCCTGGAGGGACGAGGAGTTTTTAGATATAAACTGGATATACTTAGATGGAAAGCTTATATTGCTAGATGAAAATAATAAAGCAACCCAGAAAGAAGTAGTAAAGATTAATGGTGAAAGTCTTGAAACCTTAATAAAGGGTGTTAGAGATATTCTTCCTGCAGAAAACTACGCAGCAGAAAATAAAAACATTGCAAAAAGCTTAAAAAGAAAGCAAGTGTTGAAAGGCCTAGGTATAAAGGCAGAGGATAATGTTACTATAACAATAAAAGATGGTCAGGGATCTGAAGATATCACCATCAAATATGCATTAAGTAGTGATGATACAAGCTATTCCTATGATATATCTAGCAAAAAATTAGAAGATAATATCTTTTATTTTAAACTAGGCATCTGTCAAATAAATGATGAGTACAATTTAGCAATAGAGAACCTAAAAAAGGCACTAAATGAGGGAATAACAAATGTAATAGTAGATGTTAGGGATAATCCAGGAGGAAACTCAATTGCCTCTAATAAGATATTAGATATCTTAAATATGAAACCAGGAAGGTTTGGAGCTGTCATAAGATTTTCTCCTTTGGCTCAAAGATATGTGGGATACTTAAGAAGCAGTGGGAAGGTAATTATTAAAAGCGGTAATAATTCAAGGAAAAATGAAGAGATAAATCTATATGTTATTACTAATGAAAACACCTTTAGCTCTGCTCAGTGGCTGGCTACCTTGGTTCAGGATGGAAAGCTAGGCACTATAGTTGGAGCTCCCTCATCAAATTCTCCTTCTTCCTATGGAGATATATTACGTTATCAATTATCTAACTCTAAAATAGAAGGAATCGTCTCTCATAAGAAATTCACCAGACCTGATATCAGTAAGGATAAAGAAAATATATTAGAGCCTGATGTTAAGGTAGCTTTTTATGAGGATCCACTACAAAAGGTGATAGAAATAATACAAGGAAGATAGCCATAAATTAGAGTGTACTTAGTAGGTATACAAATAGAATAAGCTTTTAAATGAGATAGGTAATTAACACCTGTCTTATTTTTATGAAGAAGTTTATATTTTCTATGTTCTTTCATATATATAACTTCGTATAAATAATATAGTATCTTTTTTGTTAATAATTTTTAATTTACTCTTTATAATTATAAAGCCCACTATGTAGCATAAATGTTATGAAATATAATATTTTTATTAAATAAATGGATATACATGCTTAAACAATAAAGCATAGGTTACGTGTCTTAGGAGAGGTCGTAAATGAAAAAGAGAAGGAAAAAAAGAAAAAGAAGACTTGGGGGTCGTATAGTGTTATTACTAATATCCGCCATTGTCTTTACATTATGCATAATCGTAGGTGTGAGATTACTAAAGGAGATTTCTTCGGAAAAGAAGCTGGAAGTCTTTGAGGGAATTGAAGCTCCCAGTTGGGTAGATGTACAGCTAATAGATATAGATGGCGCTGCTAGAAGAGGGGAACACCTTGATGGAATCAAGAATATTGTCATACATTATGTGGGGAATCCCGGAACTACAGCAAAGCAAAATAGAAATTATTTTAATAATCCAGGAGTTGATGTTAGCTCTCATTTTGTTGTGGGGCTTCAGGGAGAGATAATTCAATGCCTTCCACTGAAGGAAAAATCATCTGCAAGTAACTGGCGTAATAATGATACTATATCTATAGAAGTTTGCCACCCAGACTCCACTGGAAGATTTAATGAGACAACCTATAAGTCCTTAGTTAAGCTTACAGCTTGGTTGACAGATTTATGTGACTTTGATGAGGATAGTATTATACGTCATTATGATATTAATGAAAAGCTTTGTCCTCTATACTACGTGGAAAATGAGGATGCCTGGCTTCAATTTAAGAAGGATGTTATGAAAGCCACGGGTAATATTTAAAAACTAGGAGTATCTGTGAAACATAAACAAGTAGCTAAAGCTGCGTCTGACAGATCTCCTAGTTTTCTTTTTAGATAATTAGGAAAACTTATGCTAGTAACATAAATTTCCCAATATTGAGAAAATACCGATATTTAACTTAGATATACTTTAAAGGATAATATAAATAAAATTAATCATAAAAAATCTTATATTCATATAAAAAAATATATAAAATTGTATACTTTTTTGTCTAATGCGTTCTGAAACAAAAAAAGTTTACAGTAAATTAGCTAAATATGTAGAAAATAAAATATTTACACAATACTGTGAATAAATTAAAATATTACTATAATTTAACGAATAATTAACAAAGTTTAGTAATTGATAATAAAAAATTAACAAGAACGAGTTTTAGCCTACTAAAATGATGAAGTTATTAAATATTTAATAACTAGGGGGCATAAGAATACTTGTAAACGTTTGTAAAATCACGCTACATATCATTGATTATTATTGAAGAGATTTGGTTTTTCTCCAAATTTCTTCAATGTAATATAAATTTTTTAGGGGGAAAAGTAATGATAAGAAATAAAAAGCTTCTTTCAGTATTGAGCACGGTACTAGCACTGGGCATAATCCTAACAGGCTGCGGTGGCGGCGGAACAGATAAAGGCACTGGAGCAGGCAAAGATACATTAATCGTTGCTCAGGGTGCTGATGCAAAATCATTAGATCCACATGCTTCAAATGATCAACCATCTTCAAGAGTAGTAAAGCAAATCAATGAAACTTTAGTATATCAGGATGAAAAAATGGAATTAAAGCCAGGGCTTGCAGAATCCTGGAAACAGCTTGATCCATTAACCTATGAGTTTAAGCTAAAGAAGGGGGTAAAGTTCCATAATGGTGAAGAGTTTAAGGCTAGCGATGTAAAGTTTACCTTATTAAGAGCTTTAGAATCTCCAAGTGTTGGACATATTGTTGAGTCAATTGATCCTGCAAAGATTGAGATAGTAGATGAGTATACTATCAAAATAGGCACTAAAGAGCCTTTTGCTTCTTTATTGGCACATTTAGCACATCCTAGTTCCAGTATGTTAAATGAGAAGGCTGTTAAAGCGGGTGACAAAGACTATGGTCAGAAGCCAGTTGGAACTGGAGCCTTCAAGTTTGTAAAGTGGACTACTGGTGACAGTATCGAGTTAACAGCTTTTGAAGATTATCATGGTGATAAGCCTAAATATAAAAATCTTACCTTCAGAGCTATTTCTGAAGCTACAAATAGAACAATTGAGCTTGAAACAGGCGGAGTGGATATATCCTATGATATTCTTCCTTCCGATATGAAAAGAGTTGAAGAAAATGATAAGTTAACTCTTCATAAAGCAGTTAACCTATCCACAAACTATATTGGTTTTAACATGAAGAAGGAACCCTTTAACAATGTAAAGGTACGTCAGGCAATAAACCATGCTTTAGATAAGGAATCAATAGTTGAAGCAGTACTTCAAGGTTCTGGCTCCGTGGCTAAAGGACCTTTAGGACCAAATGTTTGGGGAGTAAATGATAAATTAACTTCTTATGATTTTAATGTAGATAAGGCTAAGGCATTATTAGCTGAGGCAGGTTATCCTAATGGTTTTAAAACAACCATATGGACTAATGATAGTGCTATAAGAATGGATATTTGTACTATTTTACAGAATCAGTTAAAGCAAATTGGCATTGAGGTAGAAGTTAAAGTTGTTGAATGGGGCGCATATTTGGATGGAACTGCAAAAGGAGAACATGATATGTTTATCCTTGGTTGGACAACCGTTACTGGTGATGCAGACTATGGCTTATATTCATTATTCCACTCCACACAGTTTGGTGATGCTGGAAATAGAACCTTCTATGCCAACACTAAAGTTGATGAACTATTAGTAAAGGGAAGAGTAAGCGTAGATAAGACGGAAAGACAGAAAGCTTATGCTGAGGTGCAGGAGATAGTTAACAGTGAGGCTCCATGGGTATTCCTATACAACGCTCAATACTTAGATGGTGCAAGAGCAAATGTTAAGGGCTTTGTACAGCATCCTGCTGGTCACCATTTATTAAAGGATGTTTACTTTGAATAACAGAAAAACTATATAAGCTGAAACAAATAATTTTTGTTATGTATATAAAGGGTCATATTATATATGGCCCTTTATTTAAGCGTTAAGCCATTTAGGAAAAAACTATAGATTAAGAATTTGTTTAATATACTGACGTCCATATGCAAGAAAGGGGATTTAAATGTATAAGTATGTACTGAAAAGAATTGCTATGTTGATTCCTGTTATGCTAGGAGTAACCTTCATAGTATTCACATTGATGTATTTTACTCCAGGTGATCCAGCAAGAATTATACTTGGAGAATCAGCACCTCAAGAAAGTGTTCAGCAATTAAGAGAGGAAATGGGTTTAAATGATCCTTTTATCGTTCAATTTGGTAGCTATATTAAAAATATAGTTGTTAAGCAGGACCTTGGCCGTTCCTACGTAAGTAAGAGAAATGTGGCAGAAGAAATCATGAGTAGATTTCCTGCAACTCTTAAACTAGCTTCTGCAGGTGTTTTAGTTGCAGTTATCATAGGAATACCTATAGGAATTATTTCCGCTGTGAAGCAGTATTCAGCACTGGATTCTATCTGTATGATCTTTGCACTGGTGGGAGTATCTATGCCCGTATTCTGGCTGGGACTTATGATGATTCTCCTGTTCTCTGTGAAGCTGGGCTTACTTCCCTCTTCGGGATTTGATAGCTTTAGCCACCTGATAATGCCTGCAATAGCTTTAGGGACAGGCTCTGCAGCAATAATTACCCGTATGACAAGGTCAAGCATGCTTGAGGTAATTCGACAGGATTATATCAGAACAGCTAGGGCAAAGGGACAGGAAGAGAGGGTTATAGTAATAAGGCATGCTCTTAAAAATGCTCTTATACCAATAATTACTGTTATTGGACTTCAGTTTGGTGGATTACTAGGTGGAGCAGTATTAACAGAATCGATATTTTCAATTCCAGGAGTAGGTCGTTTAATGGTGGAATCTATTAAATCTAGAGATTATCCCATTGTACAGGGAGGAGTTTTGTTTATTGCTATTACCTTTAGTATTGTTAATCTTCTTGTAGATATTCTATATGCCTATGTGGACCCAAGAATTAAGTCACAATATAGGTAGTAGATTTGCTAAAGATTAGAGGTATTATAGACGAGGGGGAAAATTTTTATGGCTGAAGAATTAAAAATTGACTATACCATGCCCATTAAAAAAAAGAAGAAGAAAAGTCAATGGGTTGATGTTTGGAAAAGACTTAAAGTAAATAAAATGGCGATGATTGGACTTGTCATCATTGTAGTTTTAATAGTTACAGCAATATTTGCAGATTTTATAGCACCTTATGGATTTGATGATCAAAGCTTAAAAGACAGGCTGCTTGCACCTAGCCTTAAGCATTTATTTGGAACAGATAACTTTGGAAGAGATATTTTTAGCCGTATAGTTTACGGTACTAGAATATCTTTAATGATAGGCTTTATAGCCGTAAGTATAGCTGCGTTGGTGGGAGGAAGCCTGGGAGCTATATCAGGCTATTACTCTGGTAAGCTTGATAACATTATAATGAGAGGTGTAGATATATTGCTTGCAATACCAAGCATACTTCTTGCAATATCCATCGTTGCATCCTTAGGACCTGGTCTTAGAAATGTAATGATTGCTGTTGGTATTGGCTCTGTGCCCTCCTATGCCCGTATAGTTAGAGCATCAGTACTATCCTATAGAGACCAGGAGTTCGTTGAGGCAGCAAGAGCTATTGGAGCCAATGACTTTAGAATAATTTTAAAGCACATAATTCCAAATACCTTAGCACCTATTATTGTACAGGCTACCTTAGGAGTTGCCGGTGCGATTCTCTCAGCAGCAGGATTAAGCTTTATTGGTCTTGGGATACAGCCTCCAACACCTGAATGGGGAGCAATGCTATCCGGTGGCCGTGATTATTTAAGAGATAACTGGTATGTAGCCACATTCCCTGGACTTGCTATTATGGTTACTATATTTGGATTGAATCTTTTAGGTGACGGGCTTAGAGATGCCTTAGATCCTAGATTGAAAAATTAATTACATAATATTTTATGTAAGATTAGAAAAATTACTTTTTAAAATATATAGGAGACCATATAGAGATTATTACGATGGTTTTTTCACTAGAAAGGGATGAAAATATTAGTGAATAAAGATAATTTATTATCAATAAATAACCTATCAATTCACTACTCAGTAGATGATGGAGTAGTTCATGCCGTGGAAAACATGAGCTTAGAGGTAGGTAAGGGGGAGACCTTAGGATTAGTAGGTGAGACAGGCGCAGGAAAAACAACTACTGCCTTAGGTATTATGCAGTTAATTCCAAATCCTCCGGGAAAGATAGTTAGCGGAGAGATTATTTTTGAGGGTGAAGATATTTTGAAGAAAAGTCAGCAGGAGCTGAGAAAAATCAGAGGAAACAAAATTTCCATGATATTTCAGGATCCTATGACCTCTTTAAATCCTGTAATGACTGTAGGAGATCAAATAGCTGAGGTTATTAAGCTTCACGAAAAAATAGATGACAAGGAAGTAGCAAAAAAAGCAGCGCAGATGCTGGAAACTGTAGGTATACCTGGAGAAAGAGCAAAGGATTATCCTCATCAGTTCAGTGGTGGTATGAGACAGAGAGTGGTTATTGCAATAGCTCTTGCCTGCAATCCTACGCTTCTCATTGCTGATGAACCTACAACAGCACTGGATGTAACTATTCAGGCTCAGGTGCTTGAGCTTATGAAAAAGCTTAAGGACGACTTTAAAACCTCTATGATTATGATAACCCATGATTTGGGAATCGTTGCAGATGTATGTGATAAGGTTGCCATTATGTATGCTGGTAAGGTAGTTGAATACACAGATAAAGAAATGCTATTTAGGAATCCTAAGCACCCTTATACATTAGGCTTGTTCAATTCAATACCAAATATTGAAGAGGATGAGGATAGGCTGAAGCCTATAAAAGGGTTAATGCCGGACCCAACTAATTTACCTTCAGGTTGCTCCTTCCACCCTAGATGTCCTATGGCTACTGCTGAATGCAGCAATAGAATTCCAAAAAGCATTGAAGTGGAACCAGGACATTATGTAAATTGTTTATTATTTGAAGGGGTTGAAACAAACGTAGGAGGTGAGCTAATTGGCGGAGAAATTAATAGAGGTTAAGGGACTAAAGAAATATTTTAATACCAGCAAAGGCTTACTTCATGCGGTAGATGATGTGAACTTTTATATAAATAAAGGTGAAACATTAGGATTAGTAGGGGAATCAGGCTGCGGAAAATCTACCACAGGCAGAGTAGTACTAAGGTTACTAGAGGCTACAGCGGGAGAAATAATCTTTGAAGGAAAGAATATTATAGATCTTAGTAAGCATGAAATGAGGAAAATGAGACAGGAGATGCAGATAGTTTTCCAGGATCCTTATGCATCCCTAAATCCTAGAATGAGTGTCTCAGAAATAATTGCAGAGCCTTTGAGAGTAAATAAGGTTTATAGAACAAAAGCTGATATGGAAAAAAGAGTAGCAGAGCTAATGGAAACCGTTGGTTTGGCAGAAAGACTTACCAACAGCTATCCTCATGAGCTAGATGGTGGAAGAAGGCAGAGAATAGGAATAGCAAGAGCTTTAGCTTTGAAGCCAAAGTTTATAGTTCAGGATGAGCCTGTTTCAGCCTTAGATGTATCTATTCAGGCACAGATATTAAATCTAATGCATGATTTGCAGAAGGAAATGGGACTTACATATTTATTTATTTCCCATGATTTAAGTGTTGTAAAGCATGTTAGTGATAGGATTGCTGTAATGTATCTTGGAAAGATAGTTGAGCTTTCAGACTATAAGAGCATATTTAAGTCTCCTCAGCATCCATATACCAAGGCTTTATTATCAGCTATACCTAGTCCTCAGATAGATGTAAAGAAAGAGAGAATAATTTTAGAGGGAGATGTTCCGAGCCCTGTAAATCCTCCAGAGGGCTGTAGATTCTATGGCAGATGTAGATATAGAAAAGACATCTGTAAGGAAAAGTCTCCTGAACTTAAGAATATCGGTAATGAAACTTATGTGGCATGCCACCTAAATCAATAGCATAAATATTGATATATACCCTTCTGTCTAAGAGCTATTATGAGAACTTAATAGCCTTAGCAGGGGGGTGTTTTCCTTTTAGTTGGTTTAATGTTAAATAATTGAAAGTGTTATAAAAAGGTTGTAGAATATAAATAAGAGTAAGGGAAGGGGGAGAAGTATGAATTATAGTTTGAAAAATATTGCAAATAAGCTTATGTTTTTATCAAATATTTTCTTTATTATATCTATTTTTTTCAATGATGTATTATTCTTATACGCAGCACTTATAACTTGGTTGATATCTTTAATACTAAAGGTAAAGGAAGAAAAGCATAAGGGATTAATAGCTCTATACATTGCTCTTATTTTACTTATTATAGCAGCTATTGTATTTTATTCCTTTAATTTAGTGAACTTGATTTTTTTTGAAAGATAGGCTGCTCGTGATTTAAAGAATGTTTACTTCTAATTAAAAGAAAGCTCCCTTTTGATTATTTGCAAAATTCAGAGTAATATGTTATTAAATATATTTTTATCAGAGAAAATATATGGGGAAGGCGTAAGGAAGAAGAGGGGGATTATATGCTTGAATTGCCAGAGGTATTGACCATTGCAGGACAGCTTGAGAAAGCTATCCTTGGAAAAAGGATTAATAGAGTATTACCACCATCTAAGGTGCATAAGTTTTGTTGGTACAATGGAGAGCCAGAAAGGTATCATGAGGCAATAGAGGGAAGCCAAGTCATATCTGTAGAAGGCTTTGGAATATTCGTTGAAATTTCCTTTGATAATGGATATAAGCTTTCTTTTAATGATGGAGTAAATGCAAGACTCATTTCAGCTGATGAAACACCAAAAAGCTATCAATTACTAATGGGATTTACTGGTGGCTTAGAACTGGTTTTCACTGTAGCCATGTATGGAGGAATATTTCTTCATCAAGGTAAATTTGACAATGAATATTATATAAAAAGCAGAGAAGCAATATCACCATTCTCCTCAGATTTTCAGGGGTATTATCGCAAAATTCTTAAAGAGAGTAAGGGAAATTTAAGTGCCAAGGCTTTCCTTGCTACAGGACAGAGATTTCCTGGGATAGGTAATGGAGTGCTTCAGGATATTTTATTTACCTCCGGCATTCATCCAAAAAGAAAAATAAGTACCTTTGGCCAGGAAGATAAAGATAAGCTACTTTACAGTATTATTGAGGTTTTAAGTAATATGATTAAATATGGGGGCCGAGATACGGAAAGGGATATCTTTGGACAGAAGGGTGGATATAAGGTCCTATTATCTAAAAATACCCTTTCAGCTGGTTGTTCCAAGTGTCAGAGTGAACTAGTAAAGGAAGCATATTTGGGAGGTTCTGTTTATTATTGTCCTATCTGTCAACCTCTTATTAAGTAGTAAAAGCAAAATTATAATTTCTAGATGGACTGTTTCGGATTTAAAAGCTAGAAGCTTATAATAAATTTTTTAATACTGGAAAGGAGTGGAGCAGATGCTTGTACAAGTTTTAGTAGAAAACACCTCATCTAGGGAGGACTTAGGCTGTGAGCATGGTTTAAGCCTATATGTAGAAACTAAGAACCACAAGGTGCTTTTTGATACAGGGAGCAGCAGTTTTTTCCTAGAAAATGCAGCAAAGCTTGGGGTTAATATAGAAGAAGTAGATATCTTATTTCTTTCTCATGGACATTATGATCATGGAGGAGGATTAAAGGATTTTTTAGATATAAATTCAAAGGCGGTCATTTATATTAACAAACATTCCTTTGGGGATTATTATTCCAAAAATTCTCAGGGAGAGCTTAGGTATATAGGTCTTGATAAAAGGCTTAAGGATAATAAAAGATACTTTATTGTAGAGGGAGACCTGATTATTGATGAAGAGCTTTGTATTGTTTCTAATATAGAAAAAACCAAGTTCAACCCTCCAGATAACGAAAGGCTATTTGTTAAGAAAGGAGAGGTTTATGCCCTGGATGATTTTTCCCATGAACAGAGTCTTCTTATTGAGGAAGAGGGAAAAAAGCTCCTTCTAACAGGCTGTTCCCATAGTGGAGTGGTTAATATATTGGAGGGTCTTTATAAAAAGGAAGGAAGCCTACCAGATTATTTAATAGGAGGCTTTCATCTCATTGCAAAAAATCATGCCTTAGAGCAGGTTAATGATGCTATATATGGAATCAGTGGCTTTTTGAATAATACTAAAATCCAGAGCTATACCTGTCACTGCACCGGGGAATATGGCTATAAGGAATTAAAAAAACATATGGGTGACAGGATAAATTATCTTTCTACAGGAGACGTATTAAAGCTTTAGTCTTTAAGCCTTGTTTTATATGCTAATGTAGGAGGCATTTTTTATGGAAAGAAAATATAGTCAAGAGTTATTGGATAAAATTAAAGAAAAACAACAAATTATCCAATGGGAAGGTGTAGATATATTAATGAAACCTATTCCTGATTGTGATGAAGAGGGTAAGATGGATACGCGTCTATATCGTGATAGTAAGAAGATGGCAACAATAATAAGATTTATGCCAAAGAGTTTAATGAAGCTGGATGCATCACCTAAATCCATTGAAAGATTAAGAGAGATGTTTAATGGTGTTAAGAGTATCAGTATAGCATCTCCTAGGATTGAAGTTCTTCATAAAACAATTAAAGGATTAGATAATAATGATATTCCTTTCCGTGTTTATTTACCAATTGAAAGAAAAGAAAGCTTGCCAGTTTTATATTATATTCATGGTGGTGGTTTCTTTGGTGGGCATATGGGTGTTGTTGATCAATTAGTCAAAATGATAGTTGAAAAATTCAATATTATCGCTGTGTCTATTGATTATCGTTTAGCTCCTGAAAATCCTTATCCAAAAGGACATGAAGATTGTTATGAAGGATTGAAATGGGTGTATGTTCATTGTCAAGAGTTTGGTGGAAATCCTAAAAATATCTTTGTAGCTGGGGATAGTGCTGGAGGAAACTTAACTCAATATTGTACAACAAGAGATTTAGAAGATGGAACACATATGGTTAAGGGACAATTATTATTGTATCCAACAGTTAATATGGGAGGCATCGATGACAAATATTCACATTGGAGTACTGAAAAGTATAGTATTCATCCTAAACATAGGAAAGTTGTAGAAGTTACTTTATCAATGATGGGTGGATATAACGGAATGACTAATCTACTAAGAGATATTTTAGGGACAACAGAAGTTATGAATAGATATTTAACCCCTTATATGATGGATGTTAAAGGGTTACCACCTACTTTCTTAACTGTAGGTCAACATGACTTCCTTTTTGTTGAATGTATGGCATATGCTAAAAAACTTGTAGATGCAAGTGTTGAAACAAAAACAGTAGTTTATAAAGGAATGGGACATGCATATGGAGATAATATTGGTGTTTATCCACAAAGTGAAGATTGTGCAATGGAAATGGGACAATTTATAATGAAACACAGTAAAGAGTATTTATGAAAAGTATAAAGATTTAATTAATGGATGATATCTAAAATAAATATTGATATGATCCCTCTTAAGTAGACAATGTAAATAAAACATCGTTTATTAAAGGAGGGATCATTTCTTTTTTTAGCTCATTAAGGCTAGATTAAATTAAATCCTCTAACCCATTAACAGTAGTTTGCTCATCTTCATTTATAGGAATGACTATGCATTTTTGACCATCTATTATTTGAGACTTTATTTGAGGTATTTTTTCTGGTTTTACCTGGAGTATAACATCGTAGCGAGAAGTATCTGTTTGTTCCTCTAAGCCAGCTTCTGACATCTCTTCTGAATCTATATTATCATCAAGTGCTTCTGGAGAGTCTTTAGCCTTATCATCAGAGACTGTTTCCTGTTTAATCTGCTCTAATTTATTTTGAAGTATTTCTACCTGCTTCTCAAGGATTTTTTCCTTCTTTCTCTGCTCACTTGCTTTAAGAGCCTTAGGGTCAATTAAGTTTTCTGCCATTGGAAGATCCCCTTCAAAGAGATCTACATAGGATTTTTCAATTTTTGTTGTAATTTCTTCAGGAACACCGCTATCTATAAGAAGGTTTTGTATCTCCTTGTCTGTGAGGGTTATGGGCTCTGCAGCTTCCACATCCTCGTAGGTAGAATTATGTTCCTCTACCATGGCATTAAGGTTGTCTTGTATTTCTAAGAATATCTTTTCTGCCTTATCCTCATCTCCGTTAAAGGAACCTATCACTATTTCCTGGAAGGCTTCCTTTTGTTTAGCTGCAGTCTGCCTGGAGTAACAGCCTAAGGCCTCCTCCATAAGCTCTGGATGAGCATCCTTAGGATTTTTTGTATAATACATAACTGCATTAACGTCGCTACTTCTGTTAATAAAAGCAGGATATATAAAGCCATTAGAAGGAACCTCTACTACCCAATCCCTCACACGAGCCTTTATCCTGTCTTCTTCGTCAAAGTAGCTTAGTCCTGGAGCTGAAAGGGAAACAGGGCATATTGCACAGAGAATATATTCATACACCTCTTCAGATTCATCCAGCTTTAAATTGTCCTTGGTTTTAGTGATTACATCATAAGCGTCGTGGAAAAGAAGTATTAAAAAGTTACCAGTATAACTATAATTATCTATGATTAATTTATAAAAATCCTCAAGGAGGGCATCATTCTTTAACTGACTACTTTTAAGCTCCATAAGAGCAAGCTGTCTTTCATTTGAAAGATTTTCATCAATGGGGAAGTTAAGCTCCAAAATATTATTTCCAATAGTTCCAGAAAGTACTTTTTTAGCAATTTCTAAATACTTAAAGTATTCTTCTTCCTCTAAGTTTAGAAAGGTATCTCTAAATTTTGAAATAATATGTTTTTCTCCGTTAACATAGCAGCCACAGAACTTAGTGAAGGTACAATAATCCTTTTTCAAACGTCTTTTTAACTCAAGTATATCTTTTTTTCGCATATATAAACCTCTCAATCTAGTGATTTCTATTTATAGCTATTAGTTATATTCCACTATTAAGTATAATATTTTTTTCATATTAATATAAGGATAAAAATACAAAAACATAATTTATAATATTTTGAGGTTTTAGCTCACTATAGTAATTAAGAAAACTGCATTAAAATACTGGGACTATTTACAGTAATTGAAAGTTAATATTGCTCTTTGTATAATATAAATATGGTGTATCTATATAAATGAGAGGGGTATAATTATGAAGTTTGCATTTTCAACAATTAAGACCAATGATTTAGTAAGTTCTTTAAAGTTTTATGAGGATATTATAGGGCTAGTTGAGATAAGAAGAATCAATCCTCAAGAAGGTGTTCAATGCGTTTTCCTAAAAGATGAGGATAACTCAATTATTGAATTGGTGGAAACTATGGAGCCACTTATAAGTAGTAAAGAACATACAGAAACACAAATGGCACTTGGATTTAGTGTTGATGATTTAGATAAAGCTTTAGAAATGTTAAAGAAGAATGACATACAAATTATCAGAGGGCCCTTTGACGCTCCTGGTGGTGTAAAGATTGCCTTTATTGAAGACCCTAATGGAGTCTCAGTTGAATTAATTGAGGGCTTCATTTAATTTCAAAAAAATAGATATAAAGAATGGCATCAGCATATAAGAGCTGGTGCCATTGGTTTTATTTTTCATCATTTATAAGCTGTTCTATTTTACATTTGCAGCGGTGACCCTTGCAGGCACCTCTTCCCGCTCCGGTTTCTCTCTGAATCTTTTCATAGGTATCAGAACCTTTTTTTATAGCCTCTATGATTGATTCTTTTCTTATACTTTTACATACGCAAATCTTTTCCATAAAAGTTCCCCCATATTATTATGAATGTTAAAGTGAAATGTAGTTGGTAGTTTAGCTTGAACATAAAATATTAAACCACAGCAATTGGAGGATTTCAATAAAAGAGTCTGATGTAATATATGGAGTATAAATCAAAAGTTGGAAGGTGTTTTTGTAGGGAAAAGAATAATAGGACAATCTTTTTAGCTTAGCTAAGGATTATCCTAATGAATCTTAAGTTATTAATTTATAGTTTCCTAAGGTATTGCAGCAATATAGATTATTTATATAGGTTTATTGGAGTCCACTGCCCCATAGTGATATTGCTCATTACTTCTATAATCCTCCTCAGTAAAGGGAAAGGGATTTGTTTCTATATCAGGTTCTGCAGTAATATGATTTGTCATACCGGATAGGTTTTCCTCTACCTTCTCAACAGTATAGCTTTTTTTTGATTTTTTCATAGGCTCACCTCCTGGTTCTAATAATAGGGTAACCAAAATTAAGAGGAGTATTAATATACAAGCCTTCATTGACTTTTCTTCCTTTAGAGGCTATAATTTTATTAGTTAAAAATTATGATCAGGAAAAGTAGCTAAATTCAAGGCTTACAGAGAGCGGTTTAGGGTGGAATTATCGCAGCTAAGGTTTAAGGAAAATCACCTGGGAGTTGGTGGCTGAAATTTATAGTAAGCTTACCCGCTAGCCCGCGTTAAGGGATAGAGCATATTAGTGCTTGAAATTTACTTCTATATTAGTGTAGCTTTTATAAATTCACTTCCTGATGGATTTATAAAATTTGCATAGATTAAGAAGTACTGCCAGAGGTGGTATAGCGAATTTAACTTCGTCCTGTTGGATGGGGTTTTTTATTTTATTTGGATTTTTAAGAGAAACTAATACAGGAAAGGGGCCAGATTATGTATAAAAAGATTGACAATGCCAGAAGCTTTGTAAATATGGAAAAAGATATTGCAGGGCTTTGGAAGGATAAAGACATAATAAAAAAGAATTTTGCCTTAAATGAAGGAAAAGAAAACTTCACCTTTTATGATGGACCTCCTACAGCAAATGGTAAGCCTCATGTAGGTCACGTTATAACAAGAGTTATGAAGGACATAGTTCCAAGATATCAGGTTATGAAGGGCTATCATGTTTTAAGAAAGGCCGGCTGGGATACTCATGGTCTTCCAGTGGAATTGGAAATTGAAAAGAAGCTTGGTATTTCCGGAAAGCCTCAAATTGAGGAATATGGAGTAGAAAAGTTTGTTAAGGAATGTAAAGGCAGCGTTTTTTCCTATGTTAATATGTGGAGAGACATGTCTGAGAAGCTTGCTTACTGGGTTGATATGGATAATCCTTATGTTACCTATGAGGATAATTATATTGAATCTGTATGGTGGGCATTAAAGCAGATGTGGGATAAGGATCTTCTATATAAGGGACACAAGATAGTTCCTTATTGTCCACGATGCGGTACCTCCTTATCCTCCCATGAGGTTGCTCAAGGGTATAAGGATGTTAAGGAAGCTACTGCTATAGTTAAGTTTAAGGTTAAGGGAGAAGAAAATAAATTCATCCTTGCCTGGACTACAACCCCTTGGACTCTTCCAAGTAACGTAGCTCTTGCAGTTAATAAAAGCTATGATTATGTGGAAGTAGAGCAGGAAGGCGAGCATTATTACCTTGCTAAGGCTCTTTTAGGAGTTCTTAATGGAGAATACTCTATCCTTAGAGAATTCAAGGGTGAAGAGCTTGTAGGCATGGAATATGAGCAGCTGTTCCCATTCCATAAGCCAGAGGAGAAAGCCTTCTATGTGGTTCATGGTGACTTTGTTACTCTTAGCGATGGTACTGGTATAGTTCATATTGCTCCTGCCTATGGTGAGGATGATAACTTAATTGGTAAGAAAAACAACCTTCCTCTTATAAATCTTGTGGATTTAGAAGGAAAGTTTGTGGATGAAGCAGAGCCTTTCAAGGGTATGTTTGTTAAGAAGGCTGATCCAAAGATACTTGAATACATGAAAAATAATAACACTCTTTATAAATCAGAGAAGTTTACTCACTCCTATCCTCATTGCTGGAGATGTGATACACCACTTCTATACTATCCTAAGGATAGCTGGTTTGTAAGAATGACCTCATTAAGAGATAAGCTTTTGGAGAACAACAATAAAATTAACTGGTACCCTGATAATGTAAGAACAGGCCGTTTTGGTAAGTTCTTAGAAAATGTTATCGACTGGGGTATCTCAAGAGATAGATATTGGGGAACACCACTTCCGATCTGGGAATGCAGCTGCGGACACAGAGAATGCATAGGCAGCAGAGAGGAATTGGAGAAGAAGGGTATAAATGTACCAGAAGGTGTAGAGCTTCATAAGCCTTATATAGATGGAGTGAAATTAAATTGCCCTCACTGTCATAAGGAAATGGTAAGAACTCATGAGGTTATAGACTGCTGGTTTGATTCAGGCTCCATGCCTTTTGCTCAGTGGCATTATCCCTTTGAAAATAAGGAGATATTTGAGGCAAACTTCCCAGCTCAATTTATATCTGAAGCAGTGGATCAGACAAGAGGTTGGTTCTATACTCTCCTTGCAATATCCACAGCTATATTTGATACAACCGCCTTTGAAAATTGCATTGTTTTAGGCCACGTATTAGATAAGCAGGGGCTTAAGATGTCAAAGCATAAGGGAAATGTAGTAGATCCTTTTGAGGTCTTAGAGCATCAAGGAGCAGATGCCACCAGATGGCATTTCTATACTGCTAGTGCACCATGGCTTCCTACAAGATTCTCTGAGGATGATGTGGCAGAGGCAGGCAGAAAGTTCCTAAGCACCTTATGGAATGTATATTCCTTCTATGTACTTTATGCGGATTTAGATGGCTTTAACCCATTAGAATACAAGGATTTTGTTTCAGAAAATGTAATGGATAAGTGGATTATGTCAAGGCTCAATACACTTGTTAAGACTGTAGATGAGGATTTAGAAGGCTACAGAATAACTCAAGGAGCCTTAGCAATAGAGGAATTTACCGATGAGCTTTCTAATTGGTATGTTAGAAGAAACAGAGCTCGTTTCTGGAGTGATACTTTAACAGAGGATAAGATTGGTGCTTATGTAACTCTTTATAAGGTATTAACCACCTTAGTAAAGGTAGCATCACCTTATGTGCCTTTTATTACCGAGGAAATATATCAAAATCTTGTAATTTCCTTAGATCCAAAGGCTGAAGAAAGTATACATCTTTGCCAGTGGCCAATGTATGATGCTTCCCTTGTTAATAAGGAACTAGAAGCAGAGATGGAAATGGCTTATAAGATAGTTAAGCTTGGAAGAAGTGCCAGAAATGGAGCTAATATAAAGAACAGGCAGCCTCTTTCAGAAATGCTTATTAGCACAAAGTCTCTTCCAGAATATTATGGGGATATCATAAAGGATGAGCTTAATATTAAAGGGGTGCACTTTGGAGCTGACCTTTCTAAATATGTTAACTTTGAAATTAAGCCAAATCTTCCGGTTTTAGGCAGAGCCTATGGTAAGCTTATCCCTGGAATAAGAGCGGAAATAGCTAAGAGAAATCAAATGGAGCTGGCTCAAAAGATTCAAAGGGGAGATACTGAAACTATAACTGTTAATGATCAGGAAATAGTTTTAGATAGTGAAAAACTCTTGGTTACTATGCAAGGTCTTGAAGGCTATGCCTTCTCAGGAGAAGGAGAAGTAGGAGTTGTCCTAGACACTACCATTACTCCAGAGCTTAGAGAAGAGGGTCATGTTAGAGAGATAATTTCAAAGATACAAAATATGAGAAAGGAAAGCGGTTTTGAGGTTTCTGATAAAATTAATCTCTACCTTTCTGAAAATGATATGCTCATGGATGTAGTTAAAAAGCATAGCGCATATATTCAAAAGGAAACTCTTACTTCCGAGATTTTTTATAATGAGGAAAGAGAATATAATGAGGCTAATATAAACGGAGAAAAGCTAATGCTTTCTGTAGTAAGACTATAATATAAGCAAAAAATCCGTTAAGAATAAAACTTAACGGATTTTTTTCCTTAAAAAAGGACATTATTTTGTATATAAGGTTAATTATTATTAATTTCCTTTTAATATAAGAATATTTTTAGTATAATTATTAACAATAGAAGATAGAGAGATAGGAGTTGATATAATGGCAGCTTCAATTAAGGACGTTGCAAAAGAAGCGGGTGTTTCCATTGCAACGGTTTCCAGAGTGCTTAATGATATTGATGTTGTAAACGAAGAAACAAAGAAGAAGGTTCAGGAGGCTATTCAAAAGCTTGGCTACAGACCAAACATAGTTGCTAGAAGCTTAAAAACTCAAAGAACTAAAACTATAGGAATTCTTATACCTGATATTTCCAGTCAGTTCTATCCTGAAATAGTTAGAGGTGCTGAGGATGTAGCAAATATTTATGACTATAATGTTATTTTATGTAACTCAGACTTGGATGGAGAAAAGGAAAAGGAATATCTGCGTGTATTAAAGGAAAAAATGGTGGACGGAATACTATACATGAGCTCCTCCCTAAAGCCGGATGTTACAGAAATGCTTCGTGAGCTTAACTTAAAGACTGTCCTTGTTGAGTCTAGTGATAGTGAAAAGTTTTTCCCAAGTGTTACTATAGACAATGTAAAGGCAGGCTATGATGCTTGCGACTACATAATCAAAAAGGGAAATAAGGAAATAGCTTTCATTGGAGTTCGTGAGGATTCAGGAAATGCTTGGGCTGATAGATATACTGGTTTTCAAAAGGCAATGAAGGATAATGGACTTGAGGTAAATAAAGACCTTCTATTTTTTGGAGATTTAAGGACAGAAACTGGAATTAAAGGAATAAGAAGCATTCTTAAAAAGGCAAGCTCCATTGACGGTGTTGTTTGTGCATCTGATGAAATTGCTATGGGTGCTATCAATACATTAAGAGAGCATCAGCTTTCAGTGCCACAGGATGTGGATGTTATTGGGTTCAACAATATTTATTCTGCCAGCGTTTATTATCCTAACCTTACTACAGTGGCTCAGCCTATGTATGATATGGGATCTATAGCTATGAGAATGCTCATAAAGCTTATAAATCAAAAGACTCTAGATCAGGGAAACTTTGTTCTGGATTATGAGATAATTGAACGTGATTCTTGTAAATAGAATTCTTGTTTTTGAAGGCTTTCAGAGTGTCGACAAGGTCGGCACTCTATTATTTTTTTGCTATAATAATAACTAGCAGTAAGAGAAAAGGTTTAATAATTTGAAGGTGCAAAAATGAATTATATAGTAAAATACACAAAGAGAAAAACAATTGGTATAAAGGTTACCCTTTCTGAGGGACTTGTGGTAATGGCACCTCTTAACTGTCCCAAGGAAATAATAGAAAAGGTAATTAAAGAGAAGAATTCTTGGATATTAGAGGCCCAGAGAGAGCTAGAAAGAAGAGCTACAGAGGAAGAAGACTTAATGAAAAAGGGGCAAATCTCCTTTCTTGGAAAAGTCTATCCTTTAAGGTTTAGGTTTTCCTCCATGAAAAGCAGTCTCCTAACTATTAAGGATGAATATGCCGAGGTAAGACTTAATGCCCTGCTTCAGTTCCATAAGGAAGAGGAGCTTAGGGAGATTAAGAAGGCTATAAAGAGCTTTTATCGTGAAGAGGGGAAGAAAATTCTAATAAGAAGAACAGAGTACTACAGTAAAACCTTAAAGCTTACTTACAATAAAATTACTTTGAAGGATATGAGCTCTCGATGGGGAAGCTGTTCCTCAAAGAAAAATATAAATTATAGCTTAAGGCTTCTTCTCTTTCCTTTAGAGCTCATAGATTACGTGGTTGTACATGAACTTTGTCATCTTATCCATATGAATCACTCTAAGGATTTCTGGCAGGAGTTAGAGAGGATAATGCCTGATTATAAGGAAAGAGAAAAAAAGATAAAGAAGCTTACCATTGAATTAGGAAGCTACTGGGTGCACTAACCTGGTTGGCTTCTTTTTATTATAAAAATATTGGAAAATAATGTTGCAATTTCCAGTAGGATTAAGTATAATATTAGTTGCAATTGCAACCAATTAGGAGGAGAGAATAGCTTGGAAAGGGAATGCTCATATATAGCAAGAAATATTTCTACAATTTATAGGATAAGCTCAGCTCATTTTTCTAAGGAGCTGAAGAAGCTTAATATAGGCAGTGGTCAATATCTCTATATGATCTATTTATATAATAATGAAGGTTGTACTCAGGAGGAAATGAGCACAAGACTTTCCATAGATAAAGGTACTACAGCTAAGGCTATAAAGCGTTTAGAGGAAGAGGGATATGTAAAGCGTATACCTCATGAGGAGGATAAGAGGGCTTATAGGGTTTATATAACGCCTAAGGGTTTTGAAATTAAGAAAGAGTTTTATGAAGTGCTGCAGAACTGGAATTTCTATATAGAAGAGGCTCTTAAGGATGATGAGATTAAGGAGCTAAATACCCTTCTTAATAAGATAATAAAAAAGATAAATATCTAAAGGAAATAGGCTAAATACATAGATAAAAATCAATTGGATAAATGAATATGAAATCACTAATAGTTAAACCAATGAAAAAATAAAATTTTAAAAGGAGGAAATTTCATGGATAGACATAATAGACTGGGTGAAGAGAAGATTAGCAGACTTCTAGTACAGTTTTCTGTGCCGGCAATAGTAGGAATGCTGGTTAATGCTCTTTATAATATAGTAGATAGGCTTTATATTGGAAATATTAAGGATGTAGGAAAATATGCGATAACGGGGGTAGGATTAACCCTGCCTCTAAGCACAATAATTATGGCCTTTGGTATGCTTATAGGAATAGGTGCAGCCGCTACCATATCTATAAAGCTTGGCAAGAACATGAAAAAGGATGCAGAGCATATATTAGGAAATGCTTTTGTTATGTTAATTATCACTAGTGTTTTTATAACAACCCTTGGATTGATTTTTAGTGAAGATATTTTAATAGCCTTTGGCGCTAGCGAAAATACTCTTCAGTATGCAGTGGAATACATTAGAATAATACTTATAGGTAACATATTTAATATGGTGAGCTTTGGACTTAATCATTCTATTCGTTCTGATGGGAATCCAAAGATAGCTATGATATCAATGCTTATTGGAGCAATAATGAATACTATACTAGATCCAATATTTATTTTTGGATTTAACATGGGAGTAAGTGGTGCAGCCTTGGCAACAATACTTTCTCAATTAGCTACAGCAATATGGGTTCTTAGCTATTTTATGGGATCTAAGAGTATTTTAAAGCTTAAGAAGGAAAACTTTAAGTTAGATAAAAGAATTCTCCTTACTATATTTTCTATAGGAATATCTCCCTTTAGTATGCAGTTGGCAGCTAGTGTGGTACAGATTACCTTTAATAAATCACTGGGCACCTATGGAGGAGATTATGCTATAGGAGCAATGACGGTGATATCAAGTATTATTATGATATTTTTAATGCCTGTCTTCGGAATTAATCAAGGCTCACAACCTATTATAGGCTTTAACTATGGTGCTAAAAAGTTTAAGAGAGTAAAGGATACGGTAAAATATGCAGCCATAGCAGCAACAGGCTTTGTAACCCTAGGCTTTTTGGCTGTACAGCTCTTTCCAGCCCAGGTAATAGGTACCTTTAATAGAGATCCGGAAATTGTACAAACAGGAATAATGGGTATGAGGATATACTTATCAATGATTCCCTTTATAGGAGCTCAGATAATCTTTACAAATTACTTCCAAGCCATTGGGAAAGCAAAAGTATCTATGTTCTTAAGTCTTTTAAGACAGGTTATCCTTCTCATTCCTTTGTTAATAATTATGCCTAAAATCAATGGCTTAGGATTAAGAGGGGTATGGATGGCTGCCCCTATAGCAGATATTACCTCGGTAGTAATAACCTATACTATCTTCTATTTTGAAATGAAGAGCTATAAAGGCATTAAGGAGGGGAAGGATATCCTTCCAGAAGCTGTAGGGGAAATTTCAAGGGAAGATGAAATAAATATTCCAGAACTTCAATAAATATTGAAATAAAAACTAAGCTGCTTGAGGAGCAATGACTCTGAAGAGCAGCTTTTATTATGAAAGAATTACTTTGCATATTTATCATAATATGGTAAAGTATGAATAAAATAGTGGTATATAAAATACAGCTACAAAAATAACAAAAAGGAGATGGAGGGAAATGTTAAAGAAAAAAATCATCCTTATGGCTCTTGCTTTTTCAATGTCCCTTGGATTTGTAGGAGGCTATGGTATAAAAGGAAACTCTCTTCAGAGGGATATGCTAAAGGGGTTGGAGGTAATTACTGAGCTTCCCGAGGATTTTATAGGTGGGCCTGTAGATGTGAGTATAGCCAACGAAGAGAAAATAATAGAAATGCTTAAACGAGAAGGAAAGATTGCGGACAACCTAACCTTTGACAAGGCTCTAAAGGCCTATCAAAAATACATGAAGAATGCCTCAGAAAAAAATAATGAGGTAGAGATATCAAAAATGGAAAAAAGCCTAAGAGATAAAAGGCAAAGGCTATTAGAAAGATATAAATTTCAGGAGATGACCCCTGATACCAATCCTAAAAAGGTAAAGGTTTTAGTGCTTCTTGCAGATTTTCTTGACTATAAGAATAATAGTATAACAAAAGAGGAAACAGACATGTTTTATGAGGATTATACTAAGGAGCATTTTGAGGACATGCTTTTTTCAGACAAGGGCTATACTGGACCTAACGGAGAAAATCTCATTTCTATGAAGCAGTATTATCAGGAGCAGTCTTCTGGTAGTCTTATAATAGAAGGGCAAGTTGCTGGCTGGTATACAGCACCACAAAATGCAGCTTATTATGGTGCAGAGGTTGGAGGTAGCCATGATGTTAGACCTAGAAATTTAGTTGCTCATACCCTAGCTTCAGCAGCAAAGGATACTTCAATAAATCTTGCAGATTATGATAAAGAGGATATTTATGATTTAGATGGAGACGGAAATTATAATGAACCTGATGGAATCATTGATCATCTTATGGTTATCCATGCTGGTGTAGGACAGGAAGCTGGCGGCGGAAGCCTTGGAAGTGATGCAATATGGTCTCATCGCTGGAATCTTGGAGGCCTTTACAAGATACCTGGGACTGATTATTATGCTTACGACTATACTATAGAGCCAGAGGATGGAGCAGCAGGTGTTTTTGCCCATGAATTTGGACATGATCTTGGACTGCCTGACGAATATGATACTCAGTATACAAGCACCGAGGGAGAACCTATATCCAGATGGTCATTAATGTCCTCTGGAAGCTGGGCAGGAAGGATACCAGGAACAGAGCCTACAGGCCTTAGTCCTTATGCAAGGCAATACTTCCAGGCAGTATATGGAGGGAATTGGCAAAATGCTATAACCATTGACTATGAAAAAATTCCAAAGGTAGGTGCTATGTTCGAGCTTGAAGAAGCTAGCTCTACAGGACAGACGGTGAGAATTAATCTTCCGGATAAGAAGCATAACATTACTAAGCCTTACAGCGGAGAGTATGCTTACTGGGGAGGAAAGGGATCTAGTAATTCTCCTATTAATACCTTCATGACCACAAAGGTTAACCTTTTAGAGGCTTCTGATCCTAAGCTTCAATTTAAGACCTGGTACGATATTGAGGAAGGCTGGGATTTTGCATCAGTTCAGGCAAGAGAGAGTGGAGCTTCGGAATGGACTTATCTTCAGGGAAATATAACTACCACTGAACATGACCCGGATGCAGAGGTGGTATTGCCTCATGGTATTACTGGAACTTCTGGTGGATGGATTGATGGAAGCTTTGATTTATCATCTTTTGCAGGAAAGGAAATTGAACTGAAATTTGCTTATAATACTGATTCCTATGTTTTTGGTGCTGGCCTCTATGTAGATGATATTATAATAACCTCTTCTAAGGGGGAAATATTCTCTGATAATGGAGAAGCAGAGGGGAAATTTAACCTTCAGGGTTTTACAAGAGATAAGGGCTATGTAACAGCATCTAACTATTATCTTATAGAATGGAGAAGTCATAACGGAGTGGACCAGGGCCTTGCTCATATGGGAGTTTATGGACAAGTATTTTCCTATGATCCAGGTATTGTTGTATGGTATGTAGATGACTACTATACAGATAACTGGACAGGAGTTCATCCCGGTGATGGGTTCTTAGGAGTGGTAGATGCAGATCAAAAGAGTATACTTTGGACCTTTGCAGATGGAATTACTCCTCCTATGAAGGCTAGTGGAACCTATCAGATGCGTGATGCTGCCTTCAATATTAAGAGAGAATCGGAATTGAAGATTGACCTCACCGCTAGTTTTGGTAGGACTGCAACAGATAATAATAGAGATCCTGAAAACAAATTTGAAGATAGCAAAAATTATTTAAATAGTGAACTTCCTGGCCTTGGAAGAAACATTCCAAAGCTTGGTATAAAGATTCAGATTTTAGGTCAGGGTCTTAAGGATAAGGGAGCTAAGATAATAATTAAAAAGTAAGATAAAATTTAAGGTGCCCTTATAGGACACCTTTTTTCTTTATATTATACCTTCGGTTTTTAATAAAATTTCAAGTTCATTTACCTTTTCATTAAGCTTTAAAAACTTTTCTTTAAGATCCTTTTTAGATAAAGGATCCTTTGCTAAATTATTTTCTATATTTTCTACTGTTTCCAGGGCTTCATTAATTTCCTGCTGTGCTTGTTTTATCCTATCTTCCTTCATGAATGCTCTCCTTTAGTTTAAGGTTTTTGTAGCTATATTATATGTTAACACTTTAAAAAACACTCTGCAATAAAGAATATCAATGGATTTAATTTTAATAGGTGCTATGAATTATTTTTAAAGATGTGAATATATTTTACCATAATATTAAAAAGGGGAGAACTAAGGGTAATGATTAATTATATATGGTTTTTTATCCTTGCTATAGGCATAGGAGTAGGCTTAATAACAGGACAGGGTGAGGCATTATCAAAGGCAGTGATAGATTCTGCTGGAGGAACTGTGGAGCTGGTTATTGGACTTGCAGGACTATTATGCCTTTGGTGTGGAATTATGAAGATTGCAGAAAAAAGTGGCTTTACAGAAAAGCTTGCCATGGTTATGAGGCCCATTTTGAAGCTTTTATTTAGAGGCTCTGCAAAAAATGAAAAGGCTCTTGGGGCCATTGTTATGAATCTTACTGCTAATATGATGGGGTTGTCCAATGCTGCGACTCCCTTTGGTATTAAGGCTATGGAAGAGCTTCAAAGGGATAATATAGAGAAGGACAAGCCATCTAATGATATGGTGCTTTTCTTGGTTATGAATGCAGCCTGTCTACAACTTCTTCCAAGCACTGTTATATCTATAAGAGCTGCAGCAGGATCCTCTATGCCTGGAGTAATAATAATACCTGCAATTTTTTCTACCGCCTGTGCAGCTGTGGTGGGAATAATTTGTGCAAAAACTCTTCAAAGATATTTTTAGGGGGAGGAAGATGGGAAGCTATATTATAAAGTCAATAATACCAATAATAATACTGTTTATAGTAGTCTATGGAATGATACGGGGAAGACAGGTTTATGAGTGGTTTGTTGAAGGAGCAAAGGAGGGCCTTAAAGTATGTCTTAGAATTTTTCCTTATCTTTTGGCTATGCTCATAGCTGTCAGGGTTTTTAGAGCTTCAGGAGTACTTGGAGCATTAAATAGCCTTCTTAGTCCCTTGGCTGGTGCTATAGGACTTCCAGGAGAGCTTATACCTCTAGTACTAATAAAACCTCTATCTGGCAGTGGCGCTTTGGGGGTTTTTACAGAGGTTTTAAGGGAGTATGGACCTGATAGTACCATTGGATTAACTGCTTCAATAATAATGGGAACTACAGAAACTATTTTTTATACCCTTACAGTGTATTATGGTGCTGTAGGGATTAAGAAGATAAGACATAGCCTTTGGGCGGCTATTTTAGCGGACTTAACAGCAATAATTGCTGCGGTTACCCTAGTGAGGATTTTCTTTTAACATCAAAAGAAATGAAGCTTATGGTAATTGATAATAACATTTAATAAAACTTAAGCTTACTCTAAGATATTCTTAATATTTTCTTCAGAAATTTATCTCATAATAATATTAAAGGAAAAATATAAAATTTTTTAAAAAAAACTGAACAAATAAGGGTTAAAAAACGTCTAATAAATATATAGAAATATCTTAAATAAGATGGAAAATTTGATTATTAAGGAGGGCTTGTTAATGGATAAAAAGTTTAATCAAGAGGAAGAATTCACAATGATAGCTAAGGGCATATGCTTTGGAGCTGGAGCGGGACTTATCTTAGGAATATTCCTTTCAAGCCCTGGGCTTACCATAACTCTAGGAGCGGTTCTTGGAGTAATTGGAGCTGAAATAATAAGAATGATAGCCTACTTAAAATATAAAAAACAAATTACTTCCCTCAAAAAAAATGATGCTTCATTATGAAGCATCATTTTTTATTTTATAGGCTGCTATCAGCAGCAGCTTCTTTAAGAGCTTGATCTTTGTTTTTACTTTTCCCTTGAAGCTTGTCCACTATAATAGCTATGGCATTGTCACCGGAAACATTGCAGGCAGTTCCAAAGCTATCCTGTGTGATATATAGAGCTATCATAAGTGCTAACTGAGCTTCGTTAAAGCCAAGCATAGACTCTAATATTCCAAGAGCAGCCATAACCGCTCCTCCGGGTACTCCTGGTGCAGCTACCATGGTAACCCCAAGCATTGCTGTAAAGCCAAGCATTTGAGGAAGGTTGAAGCTTACGTTATTAATCATCATAACTGCAATGGCACAGGCAGTTAAAGTGATTGTGCTTCCAGATAAATGTATTGTTGCACAGAGAGGAACTACAAACTCTCTTATTCCTTTGCTCACACCATTTTTCTCAGCACACTGAAGATTAACAGGTATCGTTGCAGCTGAGGATTGAGTTCCTATAGCGGTAATATATCCAGGTATTTGATTTTTGAGAGTCTGAAATAGATTCTTCTTTCCTATGGAACAGGCTATTGCAAATTGGAAGAATATTATTACAAGATGCATTGCTATTACAATTAAGAATACCTTCCAGAAAACTGAAAGAACTCTGCCAACCTCTCCAGCATAAGTCATATTAGCAAATATTCCCATAATATGTATAGGAAGTAATGGGACGATAAGGAAGGAAATTGTTTTTTCCATTATCTTTTGGAATTCCACGGAAGCAGTATACAAAACCTCACTCTTTCCCTTTAGGGAGGCTATGCCAAGACCTAATAAAAAGGCAAGGATAAGAGCAGTCATAACTGACATTAATGGTGGCATTTCAAGGGTAAATAGAGTAGATACAAGCTTTTGCTCAGGATTAACTGCATTTGTAAAGGAAGAAGTTTTTGCTATAAATGCTGGGAAAAGTGATACAGAAACTACATAAGCGAATAATCCTGCAATAAGAGTGGAAGCATAAGCAAACAGAGTAGTAACTCCTAAAAGCTTTCCAGCACCGGAACCTAGGTCTGCTATACCAGATATTACAAAGCCTAAGATGATTAGAGGAATAGAAAAGCCTAAAAAGTTCCCGAAGATGTGATTGAAGGTGGCTAATAGCTCTACGATAAACTTTGGAGCAAAGGCTCCTAAAGCAATACCCAGTACTATGCCTCCAATGAGCTTTGGTATTAGTCCAATCTTTTTCATAAGTACAACCCCTTAATATATATTTTTTAGAACATATTAAAATACTACCATAATTTACACAAAATTATCAATTAAACATTAATTACATAAAGCAGAGGAAAATGAAGGAAATTAAAGAGAAATGTAATCGTTTTACAATGAATAGATGAAAACAGTGAAATCAATGATTTTTTTTAATATTTTCTTATGGATACCTATATATTAGTCTGTTATAATATACTAGAGAAACAAATACTGAAATTTGTGTTTATAAAATCTACATAAAAAAATTATTTTATAAGGAGGGAGCTAAATGGGAAGTAAGGCATTAGATAATTTCTTAAAGACTAATCTTCAGGAGTTAAAAAGTAAAGGCTTATACAACCAGATAGACAGTCTTCAAGGAGCAAACGGACCAATAATAAGCATAAAGGGAAAAGAGCTTATAAACCTTTCCTCAAACAACTATTTAGGACTTGCAACAGATGATAGGATGAAAAAGGCAGCAATAGAAGCTACAGAAAAATATGGGGTAGGAGCTGGAGCAGTTAGAACTATTAACGGAACCCTGGATATCCATGATGCTTTAGAGAAAAAACTAGCTGAATTTAAACATACTGAGGCTGCTATAGCTTTTCAGTCTGGATTTAATTGCAATGCAGGAGCAATACAGGCAGTTATGAATAAAAATGATGCTATTTTATCTGACGAACTAAACCATGCATCTATTATTGATGGCTGCAGATTATCTGGAGCAAAGGTAATAAGATATAAACATAATGATATGGAGGACCTTAGAGAAAAGGCAAAGGCTGCAAGAGAAAGTGGACTTTATCAAAAGCTAATGGTCATATCTGATGGAGTGTTTTCAATGGATGGTGATGTTGTTGACCTTCCAGGAATGGTTAAAGTGGCAGAAGAGATGGACTTAATAACTTATATAGATGATGCTCATGGCTCAGGAGTAATGGGAAAGGGTGCAGGAACAGTTAAGCATTTTGGCCTTTCTCATAAAATAGATTTCCAAATAGGAACCCTTTCCAAGGCTATAGGTGTAGTTGGGGGCTATGTGGCTGGATCAAAGGACTTAATTGACTGGCTTAAGGTAAGAGCTAGGCCGTTCCTATTCTCCACCTCCTTAACCCCTTCAGCAGCAGGAGCATGCATAGAGGCCATAGATATTATGACAGAAAGCACAGAGCTTCATGACATCCTTTGGGAAAATGGAAATTATTTAAAGGCAGGACTTAAGAGCTTAGGCTTCAATATAGGAAAAAGTGAAACTCCTATAACTCCCTGCATTATTGGAGATGAGAAGCTTACCCAAAGTTTTAGTAAGAGACTTATAGAAGAGGGAGTATATGCAAAATCAATAGTATTCCCAACTGTTCCTTTAGGGACTGGAAGAGTAAGAAATATGCCTACAGCAGCACATACAAAGGAAATGCTTGATAAAGCCATAGAGATATATAAAAAGGTTGGTAAAGAACTTAAGGTGATTTAAATAACTTAACTTAAATATTATAATGGGGGAGTACTATGAAAAAAATACTTGTTACCGGGTCCTTAGGGCAGATAGGTTCTGAGCTTGTAACCTATATGAGAGGGATATACGGCAGTGATAATGTAATAGCAACAGATATCAGAAGACCAGAAGATCATCCAGTGGTTAATGGTGGTGTATTTGAAGAACTTGATGTATTAGACGGAAATAAAATGGGAGAAATCGCAAAGAAGTATGAGGTCGATACTATAATTCATCTTGCAGCTCTTCTTTCAGCGGTAGCTGAGGCTAAGCCAGCCCTTGCCTGGCAGATAAATATGGGTGGGTTATTTAACGCCTTAGAGGTAGCCAGAGAGCTTAATTGTAAGTTCTTTACTCCCAGCTCAATTGGAGCTTTTGGAGATAGTACACCAAAGGATAACACTCCTCAGGATACAATCCAGAGGCCTGGAACAATGTATGGGGTAACTAAGGTTTCCGGAGAGCTACTATGTGATTACTATTTTAAAAAGTTTGAGTGGATACCAGGGGAGTAAGATTCCCAGGACTCATATCCTATGTTGCTCCTCCAGGAGGTGGAACTACGGATTATGCAGTAGATATCTATTATAAAGCCCTTACTGAAGGGAAATATACTTCTTATATAGCAGAGGGTACTTATATGGATATGATGTATATGCCTGATGCCTTAAAGGCAATAGTAAAGCTTATGGAAGCAGATCCAAGCAAACTTCAATATAGGAATGCTTTCAATATAACAGCTATGAGCTTTGAACCTTCAGAGATAGCAAAGGAAATAAGAAAACACATTCCTAGCTTTGAAATGAACTATGCTGTAGATCCAGTAAGACAGGCAATAGCAGACTCCTGGCCAAATTCCATAGACTCTAGTGCAGCTATAGAGGAGTGGGGCTTTAAGGCTGACTATAACCTGAGTACTATGACTGTAGATATGCTAGATAAGCTTAGAAATAAACTAAATATAAAATAAGTATAAATAATTATTTAATAAAGAGTGCCTTGGGGTTTATAATAATACTAAGGTACCCTTTTATTTTTATGTAAAGGATGAGGATAATGGAAAGTAGATTTTATATAGTAAATGGAGAAATTCTTCAAGATGTAGTAAAAAGGGTTGTAGAAGTTAAGGAACTTTTGCATAAAGGTAAGGTAAAAGATATTACTGAGGGAGTCAAGGAGGTTGGTATAAGCAGGAGTGCATATTACAAGTATAGAGATAAGGTATTCCCAGTATCGGAGGGGGTCCAGAGTCAGAAGGCAACCTTAGCCCTTCTTATATCTCATAAGGCGGGGGCTTTATCTAGAATACTAGATACTATAGCTGCAAATAACGGTAATGTTTTAACCATAAGTCAGGATCTGCCTATTAACAATTCTGCAAATGTAACCATAACTTTAGATATATCAGGCCTCGCTGGAGAAATCAAAGGGCTTTTAGATGTGCTTTCTAAAGATGACAACGTTCTAAAAAGCAAGCTCCTTGCTGTAGAATAGTAAGGGAAATATGGATTAATAAAGTTTAAAATGGTATAATAGCTTAATAGAATTATAAGGGGTGACCTAAGATGGAAAAAAAGGTATTCTTAAACAATAGAAAAAGACTCTTAAATAGGATTAATGAAAACGCTGTTGTTCTTTTGTTCTCAGGAGCTGCACCAAAGAAAAGTGCTGATGAAGAATATATGTACACACCAAATAGAAACTTTTACTACCTTACAGGTATTGCAGAGCCAAATATAGCATTAATGCTCACAAAGATTAATGGGGAGTATGATGAAAAGCTTTTTATTAAAAAGTCTAATCCGGAGCTGGAAAGATGGGTAGGAAAGACTATTGGAAAAGAGAAGGCTGAAGAGTTATCTGGTGTTAAGAAAATAGGCTATGTGGAAGAATTAGAAGGAGCACTTCATTCCTATATTTCCGCAAGAGATTTAGTTGTAGTTTATATGGATATGGAAAGAGATAGCTTTCAGAGCAATAAGAGCTACAGCGAGGTTTATGCTGGAGGCTTAAAGGAAAAATATCCTCAGGTTATTGTAAAGAACGTATATAATATGATAGCAAATCTAAGGCTAATTAAGGCTCCTCAGGAGGTAGAAGTGCTTCAAGAGGCAATTGATATAACCATTGAGGGAATTGAAACTCTTATGAAGAAGGCTAAACCAGGAATGAAGGAGTATGAGCTTGAAGCATATTTTGATTTTGTGTGTAAATCTAGAGGCATCAAGGATTATGCTTTTAAAACTATAGCTGCTTCAGGGGTAAATAGTACTATTTTACATTACGTAGATAATGATGCCACTATTTCAGAGGGAGATTTAGTACTCTTTGATTTAGGCGCGCAATATAAATATTATAATGCTGATATTACTAGAACCTTTCCTGTAGGAGGAAGCTTTTCAGAAAGGCAAAAAGAGGTTTACAATGCAGTTCTTAGGGTTAATGAAAGAGTTATAGAAGCAATTAAACCTGGTGTTAGCTATTTAGAGCTAAATGATTTGTCAAAGGAATGGATTGCAGAGGAATGCATTGCTCTTGGCCTTATAAAGGAGAAGGAAGAAGTAACTAAGTATTACTGGCATGGCATAGGTCATAGCCTTGGCTTAGATACTCATGATGTAGGAGGCAGAGATATTAAGTTCCAGCCTGGTATGGTTTGGACTGTAGAGCCTGGAATTTACATTGAAGAGGAAAAAATAGGAGTAAGAATAGAGGACGATATTCTGGTAACAGAAGATGGGTGCATTAATTTAACCTCTGGTATGATTAAATCTGTAGAGGATATTGAAGCTTTTATGAAAAAATAAATAAAAATAGGCGTAAGTTATATATTAACTTATGCCTTTTTATTTTATTCATTATAGTGTATAATATTGTTAATAATTTATCAAATAAGGGGCCGATGGATAGTGAGATACAATGAGAATATAATCCTAAGCTATACCGATAGAGATACATATATTAAAGGCTTGGAATATTATAATAAAAATGTATTAGAGGATTTTACCGTTCAGATATTACCTACTGATAATTCTACAGTGAATAGATATTCCATTGATACCTGGGTACCATCCATGAAGGATGAGAATGAGTATAATGTGCAGGTTGCCTTCAATGATAGCAGTGGCTTTACCTGTTTTCACTGTGATTGTGCATACTTTAAAGGCTCTTATAGAAGGAAGGGACTCTGCGAACATCTTGTGGCAGTTTTGTTAAAATACTTTAAGGAAAAAAGCAGGCTTATTGTTAGAGAAAGAAGGGAATTTCAGGCTCAGAAGCTCTTAAATAAGTTTAATAATATTCTAGAAGAGGAGCAAAAGGAAAAGCTTCCTATAAATCTTGGCATTCATTATTATTACTATGGATCAGAGAGAATAAAAAGCTATGGAGAAATCCGTATAGGAACATCTAGACTTTATATCTTAAAGGATGTGGAAGCTTTTATTGAGGCTGTCATTGAGGGAAGAAGCTATACTGTATCTAAAATGTTTACCTACAATCCTTTTTGTCAGGAATTTACGGAGGATGGAGAAAAAATCATTGATTTTTTAAAGGAGATTTATGAATTAAACCAGATAAATCGTATAGGAGCAGACTACAGTAGAAATAGAATTAAGCTACTTGAGGGAAGAAAGTTCTATATACCTTCAAGGCAGCTAAAGCGATTTTTACATATTTCCTCAAAGAATCTCACAAATGTTACTATAAATGAGCGTGAGCTGGGAGCCATTCCTTTTTATGAAAAAGAAATACCTTTTACCTTTGAGATAAGTAAATTAGATAAGGATATTGAGATAAAGCATCAGGGAGAATTACCTCTTCCCTTAGAAGAGGATAAAGAAATTTTTTACTACAAGGATGCATTATATAGGCCTTCAAAGGAAAAGGTTAAATTTTATTCCTTGTTGAAGGAGGTATTTGGCTGCGAAGAATCTCCTAAGATAAGAGTAAAGGAAGAAGAGGAGAGTTTTGGAGGATATATTATACCACTATTAAAGAATATATCTAAAAATCTATATATTCATAGGGAAGTAGATGATATCTATTATACTCATGACCTTAGAGCAGAAGCCTATATTGACCGAAGAGGGAACAGAATTTATATAAGGCTTATCTATAATTATGGAGATAAAAGCATAGTAATGCCCCAGGAAAATCTTAGTGTTGATAGAGACACTAGATATGTAATAAGAGACATGATAAAAGAAAAAGAGATTGAAGGGCTTCTTGGGAGGCTGGGGTTTGAAGCTTCAGAGGATGAATATATACTTTTAGGTGAGGATGAAGAGATTAGCTTTTTGAATAAAGGGGTAGGAGAGCTTAAAGAACTCTGTGAGGTTTATTATTCAGATAGCTTTAAAGCTCTTAGAGTTTATGATTATAAAAGCTTCAATGTAAAGCTAGGGCTTAATAAAAGTAATCTGTTAAAGGTAGACTTTACTCTAAAAGATTTACCAGAAGAGGATTTGAAAAGAATCTTTAAGGCTATAAAGCAGCAAAAAAAGTATTATAGGCTTACTGATGGAAGCTTTTTAGAGCTTGAGAGTAATGAACTGAAAAGGCTTTTAAATCTCTTAGATAAGCTTGGAATTAAGAAAGATAATCTTGTAAATAATAATGCACAACTTCCATTATATATGGCCTTATCCGCAGAAAAGTTAGGGGAGCTCTTCAGTTTGGAAGGATTAACCTTTGATGCAGAAGCTACCTCTAGACTTAAGGAGATAAAAGAACCCTTAAATCAGGAATTTCTTGTTCCAGAAAGCCTTAAAGCAGTGCTTAGAGATTATCAGCTTACAGGCTATAAATATTTAAAGTACCTGTCAGAAAAGGGTCTTGGAGGGATTCTAGCTGATGAGATGGGACTGGGTAAAACTCTACAGGCAATTGCACTTATTCTTTCTGATAGGGAAAAGGGCCCTTCTATAGTGGTGGCGCCAACCTCTCTGGTATACAACTGGAAGGAGGAAATTAGCAAATTTGCTCCTGAATTAACTGTTACCATAGCAGAAGGAACCCCCGAGAAAAGGGGGGAGCTTATTAAAAATACTGAGAATTATGATGTTATAATAACCTCTTATGCTCTCATAAGAAAGGATATTGATCATTATAAAACCTTAGATTTCAATCTTTGCATAATCGATGAAGCTCAGTATATAAAAAATCCTTATTCTCAAAATGCCGCCAGTGTTAAGGAGATAAAAAGCAGAGCACGTTTTGCTCTTACAGGAACACCAATTGAAAATTCCCTTTCGGAACTATGGTCAATTTTTGACTTTATCCTCCCAGGATATCTTTTGTCTTTAGATTCCTTTAACTCTGTTTTTTTAGGGCCAATTACTAAGGAAAGCGGCACAGAAGCCTTTGAAAAGCTCAATGCGCTTATAAAGCCCTTCATACTTAGGCGGGTAAAGAAGGATGTGGCAAAGGAGCTTCCAGAAAAAATATATCATAAGTTTTATGTCACTATGACACCGGAACAAAAAAAGCTATATACCTCATATCTAGCTGCTGTAAGCAAGGATATTAGAAAGGAAATACAGCTTCAAGGCTTTGAAAAAAACCGTATAAAAATTCTTGGAGCTTTAACAAGGCTCAGGCAGATATGCTGTGATCCTTCAGTATTTGTAGAAGGCTATGAGGGAGGCAGCGGAAAGCTTGAGGCTCTGAGAGAACTTTTGGCCCAGGCTTTGGAGGAAGGGCATAAGATACTAATATTCTCACAATTTACATCTATCTTAAAAAATATCGGAATACTTCTTAAAAAGAACAATGAAGCTTTTTTCTATCTAGATGGGACTACTTCCCCAGAGGAAAGAATAAGTCTTGTAGAAAGCTTTAATAATCAAAAGGAAGTAGGAGTTTTCTTAATATCTCTAAAGGCCGGAGGTACAGGCTTAAATCTTACTTCCGCAGATTTGGTGATCCACTATGATCCATGGTGGAATCCTGCTGTAGAGGAGCAGGCAACGGATAGGGCTCACCGCATAGGACAAGAAAATACTGTGGAGGTTATTAAGCTTATAACCAAGGGTACTATTGAAGAAAAGATAAATAGGCTGCAGGAAAAAAAGAGTAAGCTTATTTATAAGGTCTTATCAAAAGAGGAAGGACAGGGCTTTATAAGCTCCTTTACGGAAAATGACCTTTTAGAGCTTATAGCACCAAGTGAATAAATAAAAGGCTGAGCATATATTTTTTTGCTCAGCCTTTATCTTATAGCCACTTTTTTCTTTTAAAATAAATAATTTGTACTATTATTAGAATAACCATCACCAGTATTGTTATGGGATAGGCAATCTTAAATTCTAACTCAGGCATATATTTAAAATTCATACCATATATTCCTGCAATTAATGTTAAGGGAGCCATTATGGTTGTTATAACTGTTAAAAACTCCATGGTCTGATTCATTTTATTAGAAAGCTTAGTTTCATAAATGGAAAGATCCGTGGCAAGGGTATCCATTTCTGCTTCCAGAGTTTCATAGATCTTAAAGGTATTGTCATAGATAGTCTTTATATATTTTATGTTTTCCTCGCATATAAAGCTATAGTCATAGCTTATAAGGGCGTAGGTTACGGTTCTTAAAGAAGTAACCACTCTTTTGAATTTTAATATCTTTCTTCGGAGCTTTAAAATGGTTGTTTGAAGTTCGCTGCTTGCACCTTTAATTAATTGGTTTTCTATATTTTCCACAAGTACTTCTAGATCCTCTAGGGCAACAAAATACTCGTCGCAGATGCTATCTAATATAGTATATAGCATGGTGTCGGTTTTATCTTTAAAGGCCAGGGCATTAGAAGCTAAATGATTCCATATGGAACTGAATATTTCTGATTCTTCATTGCCAATAGTAATTATCACCTTTTCATTTATAATAAAGCTTTTTTTCACCCAACGGATATTTTTCTCCAGAGAACTCTCCTTAAGTATGGCCATATCTATGGTATAAAACTCTGTGTTCTTTTCAACAATAGATCTTCTTCCTTTGATTTTCCTTAGAGGATCTGGGCTAAGGTAGTTAAAGAACTCTGTTATTACCTCAAGGTAGTAATCAATATCCTCATCTTTATTTTTATCAATATCTATCCATAAAAGATCATATTTTATATTATGAATTTCCTCTAGAAACTGATCTTTTTCCATAAAGTCTGTTTTAAGTATTGTTTTTACGTTTTTATAGCTATACATATATCTAATCATTTTAACCACCTCTTTGTATATATTATAAAGCATTGAATCCTCATTGAGTATGGCTGGTTTTTAAAATTAATTTAAACAACAAAAAGAAAAGAGATGATTATTTATGAACTTATGATATAATATTTTTAAAATTTAGATGAATTTAGCAAGAAAGGAGAGGAAAAAAATGTGGAAGGAATTTAAAGATTTTGCCCTCAGGGGTAATGTGCTAGATTTGGCAGTAGGTGTAATAATCGGAGGTGCATTCAATAAAATTGTATCCTCCTTAGTAGAAAATATTCTAACTCCTATTTTAGGTGTTATACTTGGTAAGGTTAATTTATCATCAATATCCTTATTTCCCTTCGGAGTTGAAGTTAAATTGGGAATGTTCCTTCAGAGCATAATAGATTTTGTAATCATAGCCTTTACAATTTTTATTATGGTTAAGGTTATTAATAATTTTAGACGAAAAGAAGATAAGGAAGAAAGTAAAGAGGAAGCAGAGGTTAAGTTTACTAAGGAAGAAGAGCTCTTAATGGAGATAAGAGATATCTTAAAGTCTGGTAAGGATGAATAATGCAATAGGAATAGTTGTATCCTTTGCTTTTGTCATAGGGATACTTGCATTTACCTCCATATTGGTTAAGGCTGGATTAGTTAAGGGAGAGGGAAGCAGAAAGCTTATTCACATAGGGGTAGCAAATTGGTGGATAATTGCAATGATATTTTTTGATAATCCTATATATGCTTCAATAGTCCCTGGGGTTTTTGTAATAGTAAACTACATATCTTATAAGAAACAGCTTATAAAGGCCATGGAGAGAGATGGTAGCAAAAGGGATATGGGTACGGTTTATTATGCCATCTCCCTTTTTATCCTTACATTAATTACCTTTGGTAGTGATTTTCATCCCTTTATTGGGGCCATAGGTATATTAGTTATGGGCTATGGTGATGGCTTTGCAGCAATCATTGGAGAAAGCTATGGTAAGCATAGCATAGGCTTTAAGGGGTCAAAGAAGACCCTAGAGGGAAGCCTTGCTATGTTCATTTTTTCTTTTATTGTTATTTCATATCTGCTATTTATCTATAGCGATGGGGCGACACTGCTTATAAGCTTTTTATTAGCTGTTTATGCTACTTTAGCAGAACTCTTTACCCCTCAGGGCTTTGATAATCTTACAGTACCCTTAGGTACCTCGGCCCTCTATTGTCTATTACTTTTTTTAATATAGGAGCTAAAATGATAAATTTATTTGTTGGATTTATATTCTCAGGCATTATTGCAGCCATAGCTTATAAAAAGAAATCCCTTTCCTTAAGTGGTGCGGCAGCGGCGGTGTTTTTAGGCAGCTTTATGTTTTATTTTGGTGGATGGGTTGCATCAGCTCTTATGGTGTCATTTTTTGTATCCTCAAGTGTTTTAACATTACTTTTTAATGGTAAAAAGAAAAAGACAGAAAAGCTCCATGAAAAGGGAGGAAGAAGAGATGCACTGCAGGTTTTTGCTAATGGAGGAATAGGACTCTTATTTGCTGCTCTCTTTCATTATTCTAGGAATCCTTTGTTTTTACTGTGCTGCGCTGTTTCCTTTGGTGAATCTAATGGTGATACCTGGGCATCGGAGATAGGGGTTTTAAGTAAAAAGGCCCCTATATCTATACTAACAGGAAAGAGAATAGAAAGGGGAGTTTCTGGGGGGATAAGCCCCCTAGGAACCCTTGCAGCACTAGCGGGCTCTACCTTTATGGCAGGAGTTTTTTTCTGTATGTACTTCTTGGTTTATGGCTATAATAAAATTATGCCTCTTGGTCTTATAATAATCTCTATTTTAGGGTTTTTGGGAACCCTTATTGACAGTATCCTTGGAGCTTCAATTCAGGCACAGTATTTCTGCCAGGAGGAGAATTTAATCACAGAAAAAAAAGACTATGGCGGTAAAAGTAACAAGCTTATTAAAGGATTTAGGTTTTTTAATAATGATATGATAAACTTTTTAAGCAATGCCTTAAGCTCTAGTGTGGTGTTTTTATTACTTGGTCGTTGACAAGGGTGATTTCATGTCATATTATTGTATTATATATAAAAATCATTACATAAAATGCATAGAAAAGAAGAGTAGTAGAGGGAGGCTCCAAAAGAGATTCGGGTTAGGTGAAAGCCGAAGGTGCCAAAGCTTATGAAGATGGTCTTGGAGCAGATTTTCTGAGCCTTAGGTTAGGAAAATACGGAATCAGCCGTTATACTGAAGATGATAAATGCAATTTTTTTGCAGAGTCATTTATTGAGTCAGCATTATTATGCTGAAAAGTAGAGTGGTACCGCGTAAATAGTCGCCTCTATACAGATAATACCTGTATAGAGGCTTTTAATTATTTTGAGGAGGGATACAATGTGTAAGAAAACCTATTATATTACTACACCAATTTATTACCCATCTGCAAATCTTCATATAGGAAACACCTATACCACAGTTGCAGCAGATGCTATGGCAAGGTATAAAAGACTAAAGGGCTATGATGTAATGTTTCTTACTGGTTCTGATGAACATGGCCAGAAGATACAGAGAATAGCAGAGGAAAAGGGAGTTACACCTAAGGCATATGTTGACGAAATTGTCGCAGGAATAAAAGACCTATGGAAGCTTATGAATATAAGCTATGACAAGTTTATAAGAACTACAGATGATTATCACATAAAGGCAGTTCAGGATATCTTCAAAAAGCTTTATGATCAAGGCGATATATATAAAAGCTCCTATGAGGGCTGGTACTGTACCCCAGATGAATCCTTCTGGACAGAAACACAGCTTGTAGATGGTAAATGTCCTGATTGTGGAAGACCTGTGGAGAAGGCCAAGGAAGAGGCTTATTTCTTTAAAATGAGCAAGTATGCCCAAAGGTTAATAGATCATATAGAGGCTAATCCTGATTTTATACAGCCAGAATCCCGTAAAAATGAGATGCTTAATAACTTCTTAAAACCTGGGCTTCAAGATTTGTGTGTTTCCAGAACAAGCTTTGATTGGGGAATACCTGTTACCTTTGACAATGAACATGTTATCTACGTGTGGATAGATGCACTGTCAAACTATATAACTGCCTTAGGATATGGCAGTGAAAATACAGAGCTTTATGAAAAATACTGGCCTGCAGATGTGCATCTCATAGGTAAGGATATCTTAAGATTCCATACAATATACTGGCCAATTATGCTCATGGCTCTTGATATTCCGCTGCCTAAGCAGGTTTTTGGCCATGGCTGGCTTCTAGTAGATGGGGGAAAGATGTCAAAGTCTAAAGGCAATGTGGTAGATCCCGTGATATTAGTAAACCACTTTGGAGTGGATGCTGTGAGATATTTTCTTTTAAGAGAAATACCTTTTGGCTCAGATGGTCTATTTACTAATGAGATTTTCATAAAGAAAATAAATTCAGATTTAGCTAACGATTTAGGTAATCTTTTATCCAGAAGTGTGGCAATGGTAGAAAAGTATTTTCAAGGAATAATTCCTGCTCCTACTGCTAAGGAGGCTATTGACGATCAGCTCATAGCTTTGGCTCTTGAAACTCCTTTAAAGGTGGATAAAGCTATAGATAAATTAAAAATTCCAGAGGCTCTAGATGCAATCTGGGAGCTTATAGGCAGGGCAAATAAATATATAGATGAAACTACTCCTTGGATTTTAGCAAAGGATGAGAATAAGAAGGAAAGATTGGGGACAGTTTTATATAATCTCCTAGAGTCCTTAAGATTTGTATCAGTTTTAGTTTCTCCTTTCCTTCCAGAAACCAGCAAAAAGATTAATGAACAGATAAATAGTGAAATTACTGCTTGGGATACCATTTCTTCCTTCGATGGAACTAAGGCAGGAGCAGTGGTAAAGAAAGGAGCTACCTTATATCCAAGAATAGATGTAGCTGCAAAGATTAAGGAGCTTGAGGAAATCAGTGAAAAGGCAAAGGCACCGGAAAAGGTACCAATGAAGCCTATTAAGGAAGAAATAACTATTGATGATTTTGATAAGATTGATATGAGAGTTGTTAAGGTTATAGACTGTGAGCCAGTAAAAGGTGCTAAAAAACTCTTAAAGCTTAAGGTTGACTTAGGAGGAGAGGAAAGACAGGTGGTTTCTGGTATTGCACAGTATTATAAATGTGAAGATCTTATAGGCAAAAACGTTGTGCTTGTTGCAAATTTAAAGCCTGTTAAGCTTCGTGGTGAGCTATCCCAGGGAATGATATTAGCTGCAGCTAATTTTGATGATTCTAAGCTTTTTGCAGTTAATCCCGGTGAGCTTCCTTCCGGCAGTGAGGTTAGGTAAAATATTTGTTAAATTTATAGGGAATAGCCAAAAGGCTATTCCCTTTTTATTTCCTTGTTTTTAGCTATGGAGAATATCTTCTATTGCCTCAATATCTAAAAGGGTAATTGTGTTTTTATCATAATCGATAATGCCCTCATCTTTAAGTTTTATTAATTCCCTAGATAAGGAGGGGCGCTGCACAGCAAGCTTTTCAGCCCATTCTTTTTTTGACATCTCCAGAGGAAAACTCTTAGTGTTATTTATAGTATAGAGTGAGTATATATTTTGACATATTTTTTGTCTAAGACTTCTAAGGCCTATTTCATTAAGCTTAGAGCTAAGGGCTACAGCCTTATTGGAAAGGGTTTGCATAAGAGTAGTTAAAAATCCAGGGCTCTTTTGGCAGAGCTCTTCAACATAGCCTTTAGACAAATGAAGGACGGCTGAAGAAGCTTTACTTATAACATTCATAGGATATTTGTTTTTATCTCCAAAAAGAAGATTTTCACCAAAAACATCACCAATCTTGAGATTTGATACTGTAAGTACCTTTCCGGAAGCTTCCAGCTTTTGAATCTCCACCTCTCCAAGAAGGACTATGCTTAAATTGCTGCATGTTTCTCCCTGAGAAAATATAACATTCCCATTATCATAGATCATAATCCTTGAAGAGGGGGATTGTAATATCTCCAATAGAGCTTTTTCATCTAAGCTATTAAATAGGCGGCATTTCTTCATGCTCTCTATATAGTTCATGCTTATTTTTTCTTTCAAGCTTATCTCCCCTTTAAGCAAAGTTTAATGAGGGTATTAACAAATATATGATACTATATTAACCATATATTAACAAGTAATAGTGGTATATAGTAAGAAATAAGAATAGGATAATAATATATAAAAATAAAAAGGAAAGGCCGCAGAAAATCTGCAGCCTTTGGTTTATATGCAATTACTATCTATATAATAAAGCTTATGCCTTAGTTACATTTATAGCTTGCTCGCCCTTAGATCCCTCAGTTATATCAAACTCAACTGGGTCTCCTTCATTGAGGGATTTAAAACCTTCACCTTGTATTCCTGAATAGTGAACGAATACATCTTTACCGTCATCGGTAGTAATGAAACCATATCCCTTTTGGGCGTTGAACCATTTAACCTTACCTAACATGTAAATACCTCCGTAATAAAGAAAAGTTGTTATAGACTATATTCTACCTTAAAAACCATTAAATATTCATTATTTAAGGAAAAATAAACAATAATTTCAAAGTCTATTCACATATGCCTCTTTTTTAAGAATTTTAATGTGCTATAATATGAAATATCATTTTTAAAGAAGGTAGGTGGATTTCTATCATGGATGAATTAGAATTTAATATATTTGACTCTCATGCCCATTATGATGATGAAAGCTTTCAGGAGGATAGAGATACTCTTTTACCCATGCTAAAGGAAAGAGGAGTAGTAGGAATATTAAATTGCGGTTCTACCCTGCAGGGAGCTGTAGATTCCTTTGAGCTTGCAGAAAAATATGATTTCATTTATGCAGCAGTGGGGATACATCCTGAGGAAGCCAATGAGTATAATGACGAGGCTGTAAAAAAAATATTAGACATGGCTAAAAGTCCAAAGGTTAAAGCTATAGGAGAAATAGGTCTTGATTATTACTGGGAGGAAAATCCCCCAAGGGAAATACAAAAAAAGATATTCAGGGAGCAGATGGCTCTAGCTAGTGAACTTAAGCTACCAGTGGTGATTCATGACAGAGATGCTCATGGAGATACCTTGGAAATTATTAAAGAGTTTCCTGAGGTCACAGGTGTTTTGCATTGCTTTGGTGGGAGCCCTGAGTTTGCCTTAGAATGTATAAAAGAAGGATATTATATTGGTTTCACAGGGGTTGTAACCTTTAAAAATGCAAAAAAGCTTCTAGAAGTGGCAAAGGCTATACCCCTAGATAGGATGCTGGTGGAAACTGATGCACCATATATGGCACCGGTGCCTTTTAGAGGAAAAAGAAATCAATCAGACTATATAGAAAATATCATAAAGAAGATTGGAGAGCTGCGGGAGATTACTCCTGAGGAGGTTAGCAGAATAACTATTGAAAATACCAAAAGGCTCTTTAAAATATAAATGGTAATATTTATATAAAATTAAAAGAAAATTAAAGAATAATATTTACATATAATGGATAAAATTATAAAATATTTATATATTTAACTATTAAAGTAATAATAATATCCAAATTATAGAAAATAACTAGACAAATATCGTAGTTTTGTGTAATATATTCATAGCTACAAATCACCACATTAAAAACCTCTATTATGACTGATATTGCAATCATACTTTTATTATTATTTTTTATGCATATAGATGCATTCAACAGTCAAAATAAAAGCAAGGGCTTTATAGAAAATTATTTAAGCTATTCCATTGTATTGTACGATGGTCGCTCTTGCCAAAGGGAGGTAGTTTAGTGGGAAAAATAAATAGTTACTTCAAGAAGTATTTTTCTGCAAAATCGAAAGTAGCTTTTGTTGTATCACTTGTTACAATAACACTAATGCTTGTGTTTTTCGATATGAGAAAGACAGTTGCCATTGACATTGATGGTGAAAAGCAGATGGTGGTAACATTTAAAAGAACCGTTGCCGAAGCATTGGAGGATAGCGGTATAACTTTAGGTTTAAAGGATAAAGTACAGCCATCGTTAGAAGCAGCATTAAGAAACAAAGACATTATCTATATTGATAGAGCAGTAAATGTCACTGTTGCTTTAGATGGGAAGGAACTAAATATTCTAACCAACGAAGACAGTCTTGAGGATTTACTCAAACAGGAGAATATTGCACTCGGTGACGAGGATATTATTGAGCCTGCAGCAAATACCCAGCCTACAGAGGGTATGAAGGTGATTATTACAAGAATAAACACCCAGTATGAAAAGTCCACCGTAGCCATAGACTATACCACAGAGGTTCAAAAGGATAAGGACCTAGAAAAGGGAAAAAGCAAGGTCCTTCAGGAAGGTGTTCCTGGTGAAAAAGAGGTAACCACAAAGGTGGTTTTCCAAAATGGCGTAGAAGTGAGCAGAGAGATAGTTGAAGAAACTACTATAAAGGCTCCCGTCAATAAAGTGGTAGCAGAAGGCTCAGCAGCGGTTATAGTTGCATCAAGAGGTGGAGTTTCAGTTAAGGTTAAAGAAAATGGTCTTCCCTACAGTACGGATGTGCTTACTGTGAAGGCTACAGCCTATTGGTCAGGAGACGATGGCGGATTAGTAACAGCTACAGGCACAGTGCCTGTTAGAGTTCCTGATGGCTGGAGCACAATAGCAGTTGATCCTAGGGTTATCCCCTTGGGCACAAAGGTATATGTAGAGGGGTATGGCTATGCTATAGCTCAAGATACCGGCGGTGCTATTAAAGGAAACAGAATAGATGTTTTTTTAAGCAACGCAAAGCAAGTCTATAACTGGGGTGTAAGAACAGTAAAAGTTCATATTCTTGGAAAGTAGCTATATAGAGGTGGCGATTTCGCCACCTCTATTACTTTGTAAGCCTTTGAATCCCTTGACAAGGCTTGTTATTAAGTTTACATTATAGGAGATTATAATAAATAGAAGATTTAAATGATGCTGAAAGGAAGTAGCTGTGCTTTGATAAAAGAGGTTATAGTAGTAGAGGGAAGAGATGATATTACTGCAGTAAAAAGAGCTCTAGAGGCTGAATGTATTGCCGTAGGAGGCTTTGGGATAAATGGAAAAGTAATAGAAAGAATAAAAGAGGCTCAGAAAAGGAAGGGAGTTATAGTACTAACAGACCCTGACTTTGCTGGGGAAAGGATAAGAAGCATAATATCTAAAAGAGTGCCAGGAGTAAAGCATGCATATATTACTCAGGGAGAGGGAATTAAAGATGGTGATATAGGTATAGAAAATGCGGAACCAGATGCAATACTAAGAGCTCTTGAAAAGGCTAGGGTAACACAGGAAACAAAAAAAGAGCTTTTTAACACTGAGGATATGTACCATTTTAAGCTTACAGGTGATGAAAAGGCTAAAAAGAGGAGAGAGCTTTTGGGCAGGGAGCTGGGAATAGGCTTAGGAAACACTCGACAGCTCATATCAAGGCTTAATAATTATGGTATTACCAGAGAAGAATTTATAAAAGCAATGGATAAAATAGATAAGGAAAGCAAGGGTGAATAAAATGGATGTAAACACCATGGAGCTTGTAAAAAAATATAATTTTAGGTTTACAAAAAGTCTTGGACAAAATTTTCTTGTAGATTCCTCTGTATTGAGAGATATAGTGGAAGGTTCGGAGGTTTCCAAGGAGGATCACGTTATTGAAATTGGTCCTGGAGTGGGGACCCTTACCAAGGAGCTTTTAGAAAGAGCTAAAAGGGTAACTTCCATTGAGCTTGATTCGAGTCTTATTCCAATATTAGAGGCGGAGCTTGGAGATAGGGAAGGCTTTAACCTTATAAATAAGGATGCTCTAAAGGTGAATTTTAAGGAGCTTATTTCAGAAGGAGAGAAGGTAAAGGTAGTAGCCAATCTTCCATATTATGTAACTACCCCTATTATTGCAAGACTCTTAAATGAGAATATTGCTTTTGATTCACTTACTATAATGATACAGAAAGAGGTAGCTGAGAGAATAAATGCAGTTCCTGGGAACAAGGATTATGGAGCATTGTCTTTATTAGTTCAATACCATTGTGATACTGAGATCATAAGAAGGGTACCACCTACAGCCTTCATGCCGAGGCCTAAGGTAGATTCTATAGTCATAAAGCTTACAAAGCTCCCAGAGCCTAGGGTAAAGGTTGTGGACGAAAAGCTCTTCTTTGCTGTTATAAGGGAAGCTTTTAATATGAGAAGAAAGACTTTGTCCAATGCATTAAAGGGCTTAAAGCTTCAAAAGGAAGACCTTGAGGAGGCCTTCAGAATAAGCGGTATAGATCCTAAAAGAAGAGGAGAAACCTTATCTGTAGAAGAATTTGCGGAATTGTCCAATTGCATTATAAAGTATATGAACTATAGTATATAAGAACTAAGAAAGAAGGGATAGGATGAGGAACGTTAAGCTTGCAATCTTTGATATGGATGGACTTATGCTTGATACTGAGAAGCTTATGTTAGATTCTTGTATGACAATTGCAAAAAAAAATAATTATCCTTTAAAGAAAGAGGACTATTTGAGAACTGTAGGGCTTAATAATAGGGATACTGAGGCAATTTACATAGAATGTATGGGAGAGGACTTTCCTATTGAAGAATTTAGAACTAAGGTAAGCGAGATATATGAAGCTATAGTTTTGGATAAGGGGGCACCAAAAAAACAAGGGTTAGAGGAGCTTTTAGACTTTTTAGAGGAAAATAATATACAAAAGGTCGTAGCTACCTCCACTCATAGAGAGAGAGCAGAGAAAATTCTTCTTAAGAGTGGCATACTTAACAGGTTTTCCTTCATTGTTTGCGGTGATGAAATCGAAAAGGGTAAACCAGAACCAGACATTTTTCTGGAGGCATGTAGACGAGCAGGGGTAGAACCAAAGGATGCTGTGGTGTTAGAGGACTCGCAAAATGGGCTTCTGGCAGCATCAAGAGCAGGGATTAAATGTCTTCTTATACCTGATCTTGTGGAGCCTAGACAGGATATTATACAGCTAGCATATGCAAGGCTTAACAATCTTCTAGAGGCTATGAATATAGAAATTAAATAGATTAATTTTAGAGGTTCCCGGCTTATACCGGGACTTTTTTTATATTGAATAGATAAGTGTGTCTTTTTTTGGGGGGGCTTTCATATAATATAAGGAATAAATATATGTGGAGGGACTGTTACTTGGCACATAGCAGACTGTATAGAAGTTTTATGATATTACAGGAAGAAGAAAAAGGATATTCTATAGCCCTTGATAAGGCTCTCTCGGGATATGCTAAGATAGAAGGAAAAAACGATAGATGTAGAATAAATTTCTATGCCCAAAACCTTAAAAAAGATAATTACAGCATGTTGCTTATTTGCAGTAAGAAGGGTGTTAATCGGAATATATCCATAGGAAATATGAACATAAACGATCTAGGAAGGGCAGAGATAAGCTGCGAATATGATGTTAATAGCATTGGAAACACCGGTATAGCCATGAACTCAATATCAGGAGCGGCAATAGTAAAGCTTCAGGATAATAAGCCTTTAGTAGTAATGTGTGGATATATGTCTGGAGAAAAGGTTCCTGAGGAGTGGAGAGGCTTCTCCATAGTAGGCACTACAGAAAATGAGGAAGATAAAGAAGCTTCAACGAATGTTGAAGCAGCCCTGGAAGAGAAGACAACTCTAACCAATATTGAAACAGCTTCCGAGGACAAAGCAGTGATTGCAGAAAATAAAGATGAGGTTGTGCAAGAAACATTAAATACTGAGGGTGCAGAGATTGTTGAGGCGGTGGAGGATGCAACTTTATCTGTAGTTTCCCCAGAGGTATATGAAGAAAGAAAGACAGAGCCTTCCGTGATAGGCGAGGAAGCACGTGAAGAAGTAGAAGGGGAGGTTCACAAGGAAATAGTTGAGGAAGCTCATAAGGATAGCGAAGTCATACCAGATGCCCAGAACAGCTCAAGGGTTAATATGGAAAGACTTGAGGTGAATGAGATAGTACCTGAAGGGAAGTCAGTAGAAGCTTTAGTGAATCCGGTAGAAGAATTAAAGGATAAAGCCTCTGAGAAGCTGGTTACAGAAACTGTTGAAGCAGTGAAGGAAAATATACAAGCTAGTGAAAGAAAAGAAAGTATTCCTATATTTATTGAAAAATTAAAGGAGCCCATAAAGGAAGAATTTACTAGAAATGAAATTGAAGCTCTAAAAAGATTTATAGCTGAGCAGGAGGCAGAGCTAAATAAAAATTTCAGAGAAGCAGAAAAAAATCAAAACCTTCATAGGGAAATATTAAATGAAGTAGAGATAAAAGAGAGACCAAGAATGGAAGAAGAGAAGGGGCACACAGTTACTGAAGTGCTCAGAAAGGATATTCAGGAGATAGAAGATTTAAAGAACAACTATAGTGAGAATATGAACAGAAATGCAAATGAGTTTGATAGCTACGAAAAACTAATTGAGGAAAGTAAAGAAAAGTTTAAGCTTCAGGAGCTAAACAAGAGCAAGGATGAGGAGTTTGTCTTAAGGGGAAGTGTGGGTGATTTCTTTAGAGGAGTAGCAGAGGATTTCGAGCCCTTTAAGCTCTATAATGAGGATATAAAGTACTGCCAGTGGTATAGAGTTAATGTAGATAATATAGACACCCTTTGTGATGTATCTGATTATAATAAATATACTATAGCATATTATCCTATGATGAACTACTATCCATATATTAAGCCTAGGGGACATTTTCTTTTAGGCTTTAAGGGAGACAGTAAGGGAAGTATGAAGTATCTTGTTTATGGAATTCCAGGAAGGAAGGATAAGCTTGAGCAGCCTTATGGAGGTAAGTCAGGTTTTGTAACCTGGGTTTCTCAGGATGATCATAGAGATGGCATGGGATATTGGTTGATGTTTTACGATTTTAAGAATTCAGTGATTGTAGTACCTATGAAATAAGTAAAATAGTAGTGCTTTAGGGAAAACTGTGGCACTACTATTAATTCTTTACACAAGTACTATGGTAAAAAGGAGGGTGCCTTAGATGAAGCTTGGTTTTACAAAATTTCAAATCAATAAAAAACAGCTGGGAGTAACTTTGGTGCTTCTTGGACTTATGGCCATGCTTATATCTGGAGAATTTCTTTTTAAAGATCGGCTGAAGGAGGTAGCCTTAGTTGATACTGAAATGAGTATTATGAAGCTGATTACCTCCTCAGAAGGCAGGGTTAGCTATAAGCTTCCTGAAAGCTGGAGCTATTCAGAAAAGAGCTTTCCAGATGATGGTATAATTCATTATAGTGAGTATAGCTCAAAGGACAAGAGTATAATCGGCTATGCCTCTGTGGCAAAAAGTTACGTTACTATAGAGGAGTTATTAAAGAGTGATAGAGAAAAAGAAGAGAAGAGTTATAAAGTAGAGGAGTATTGCTCTGAGGAGGGGAAGCTAAAGGAAAGACCCTTCTATGCAGTTTCTTATGAGTTTACAGCAGAAGGATTAGGAACCTATATAGCAAGAGAGTATTATTTAAGCTATGATGATCTTGTGGTAAAGCTTAGTTTCTATATTGCCAAAGAAAAATATAAGGAGAATATGACCGTGGCTTTTGGTAATATTTTAGAAAGCTTTACCTTAAATAAATAAACGCAATTTTAATTACTGCAGGAATGTCTGCAGTAATTATTTTTTTATTCCTTTGGTTATATCTTCAACGGTTGCTTTAAGCTCTCTATAGGATTATAATTTAATATGATTCATTTTTTAGGGGGAGCATAATAATGAAACCAATACTATTTGAAATTTTTGGGATTGAAGTATATGGCTATGGCTTAATGATAGCCCTTGGAATCGTTGCAGCTATACTTTTATTAAGTCATAGGGCAAAGAAAAAGGGCTATGATGAAGATAAGATTTTTAATATGACTATTTTCGCAGTAATAGGAGGTGTTTTAGGGGGAAAGCTTTTATATATAATTACAGACTTTAAAAGTATAATGGAAAACCCTATATCCATCCTTACAAATTTCGGAGAGGGATTTGTTATCTATGGTTCTATTGCTGGAGGAGCTTTAGCTGTAATACTTTACTGCAGAGCACAGGGGTTTCAAGCATTTAAGATATTTGATCTTGTGATTCCCAGTGTAGCTGTAGGTCAAGGTTTTGGAAGAATTGGGTGCTTTCTGGCAGGCTGCTGTTATGGTGCTGAAACAACACTTCCAATTGGTGTGGAGTTTACAAATTCACTATTTGCACCTTCAGGAGTACATCTTCATCCTACTCAGCTTTATTCTTCTGTTTTTAACTTTCTTTTAGCTCTGCTGCTGCTATGGTATGATAGAAGGAAAAAGAAGGATGGAAATACCTTGGCACTATATCTTATTATCTATAGCATTGGAAGATTTTTGATAGAGTTTATAAGAAATGATCCAAGAGGTAATGTAGGAATACTAAGTACATCACAGTTTATAGCTATTTTCACCTTAATTCTAGGTGTAATATTATTTTATATACCTCATAAAAAAGGGAGAGGGTAACCTTGAAAAAGAGAATATATATCCTTCTGGTATTCCTGAGTATAACCTTTTTATTAGGGGGCTGTGCTTATATTGATAAGGCAAATGTATGGCTTAAGCTAAAAAACCAGGATTTTGAATATATTAAAGAGGGAAAGGTAGAAAAGATAATTATTCAGAGTACCAGAAATGCGGGTTTTAGATTTGTGGTAACAGATAAAAGCACTATTAAGGATTTATATAGTCTTTTATCGTCTGGGAAGGCTGTAGAGAAGACTTCGGAGCTAGAACCAGATTATATTTTTGAGATTCATGAATCCTCAGATAAGATTCATACCTTTAATTATGTTGCAGGCTTAAGCGGTAATGATATAGGAAATTTCTATAGTGATAATAAGGTCTATAGAGTAAATCAAAGGTTAGATAATGATATAATAAGTAATATGTCCTATCTTAGAAAGCCTAGAGACTTCCAGGAGATTTATTACGGATCTATATTGAAGGTCTTATCTCAGTATGGTGAAACAATTAATCCTGGAGGCAGTAAAAGTCTTGGAGTTTATCTTGATGAAGATGTGGAAAGCTCCAAATATATTATTTCTGTGCAGCTGGAAGACTTTAAATACGATTTGAGTAATGTCATGAAAAATGCCCAGTTAGTTAAAAATAATAAGGAGAACTTCGATTTGCTCCTAAAGGTTAAGACTCAGGGCTATAAAACAAATGTTTATAAAAGTATATTAACATTAAGCGGTATAGAAGGTGTCACTGATGTTAAATACTATGTAAGAGGCAATCATGTCAGTGGCAGCTGGTCTATTGAAGTTTTTGATCAAAAGCCACAAGATTGGTAAGAAGGGGTGAATATCATGGGAAATTGTTCAACTTGTCCATCAAGTTCCAAGTGCTCAATAAAGAATCAAGATAAATGTGGTAAGGTACTTCCTAAGTATGGAAGTGTTAAAAATATAATTGGTATTATCAGCGGTAAGGGTGGCGTAGGTAAATCTACAGTCACCGGTATAATTGCATCAAAGCTTGCAGAGTCAGGCTATAAAGTAGGTGTTTTGGATGCAGATGTTACAGGACCCTCCATGCCTAGATTTTTCGGAATAAATAATAAGAGAGCTCAGATAACACCTATAGATGAAAAAGGAACTGTTTATAAATTTGAACCAGTAGTTTCTGAGCTGGGGATAAAGGTAATTTCCATGAATCTATTAACAGAGGTGGAGGATCAGCCTGTGATTTGGAGAGGACCGGTTATAACTGGGGTGCTTAATCAAATGTTTACTGATACCCATTGGGAAGAGCTCGACTATCTTTTAATTGATATGCCCCCTGGAACTGGTGATATAGCTTTAACAGTGATGCAGAGCTTCCCTATAAACAGTTTAATAATTGTATCCACTCCTCAGGATATGGTTTCTATGATTGTTAAGAAGGTAGTAATAATGGCAGAGAAGCTAGCAGTTCCTATAAAGGGAGTTGTAGAAAATATGGCTTATCTAGAGTGTGGTAATTGTGGAGAGAAGATGAGAATCTTCAGCAAAAAAACTGCAGAGGAGCACGCAGAGTATTTAGGACTGCCTCTTATTGCGGAATTACCTATAAATCCAGATTTAGCGGATGCTTTAGAGGAAGGCAGAACTGAAGGTTATAGTGCACTTAATCCTGCTTATGATACCTTAGCAGCCAATGCTGTCAAATAAGCTAGGCTCCTTAGGATTATAATAATGCCTTAATGGAAAGGAGGTATTGCTATGAAAGCAATAGTTGATAAGGAAACCTGCATAGGATGCGGGCTTTGTCCATCTATCTGTCCAGAGGTTTTTGATATGGAGGATGATGGGAAAGCTGCTGCAGTAGTAGATGAGGTTCCTGCGGGCAGTGAAGGCTCAGCTCAAGAAGCAGCAGACAGCTGTCCTGTGGACGCAATTTCCGTTGAATGATTTACTTTCCATTTCCTAATAATAATTAATAAGAAAGGCTGTTCAGATACTTCTGAACAGCCTTTTATACTAAAAGATTTTTATGCAGTGGTGGTAGCAATGGATTTAAGTCTTCCTAGAGGAAGAAGAGCAAAGATTATAAGAGTTAGAAAAAGCTCTGGAAGAAGATAGCTTCCATTATAAACTATGGAATATATCCATGGGTTTTGATTACCTGCATAATCTGCAAAGAATATTACACCGGAAAGTACATGGCTTATAAAGCGGCCGAGAACACCTACACTGCAGCCTAAATAAGTGTTTTTAAAGTATCCAGAAAGACCTAAAAGCATAAATGGAAGAGGATAATCTAAGAGAACCTGCATTGGATGAAGGATATAAGGTCCTGTTATTAGATTAATAAAACCGTAAATAAGCCCTGTTAAGAAGCCTACCTCTGGACCATAAATAAAAGATAAAAGAAGTATAGGTACCATGCTTCCTGGAGTTATACTCCCGCCCTGAGGCATTTTATAGAGTGTTAAGCTTCCTAAGACTGTTGAAAGAGCTACAGTTACAGCTATTAGAACTAAAACCTTTGTTGTAAGCTTCACCTTTCTAATACTAATTAAAAGTATCACCATAACCATTAAGGCGATTAGGGTTATTAAAGTGCTTGGATTTGCCATAAGTTCTGAAAATTTAGAGGGCAGATCCTGAAACATTTCCTTAAGCACTAAAAAGGAATCCTGAAATATTTTCATGTGTTTAACCTCCTTTTGGTGCGCCAAGATTATAGCAAAAAGCCATATCAGTAGGAGATATGGCTTAAAAATCTAATTTTATAGCTTCCCTACGCTGGTACTATCCAGATCAGGTTAAAGGGTTAATGATTACTCATCTCTCAGCCATTGGCACCCCTAGCACACCGTATTATTTTATATGATTTATAATAGCATCATATGGTTAAAAAATCAACTTTAAATGAAAGAATATTAAATAAAATAGTTCTATTTAGAAATTTAGAAGTAGGTAAAATCCTCATAATCTCTGATGGAGTTTTCCCTAAAATGATATTGACCTGGGACAGAGCAATATAGGCTGGAAAGAGAAAAATATTCCTTAGAAGCTTCCCATGTATTGATGGGAACATTCAAGGGTGTGATAGGCGAGTCTCCATCAATTATAATTTCAGACTCTAATCCGTTTCTTTTCATTATTTTACCTTTCATAAAATACCTCCAGGGTTTTTTAAAAATAGTTTGCCCAAGACGTTAATTTTAATGCAAAAAAAGAAGCAGCTATCGCTGCCTCTTACTAGTTAAATATTATCTGTATAGATATCTTCATAGATTATTTTAAAAACATCTAAGGCTTCTTCAATTTTTCCTTGCAAGAGATACTTCCTATTAGCTAACTCTTTATGGCCTTCCTCTGTGAGGGTATATATCTTTTGAAACTTTTTCTCAGGATCATCCCATTTTCCTTCAATCCATTTTTGCTTTTCGAATTTTTTAAGAAGAGGATAGATACCACCAGTGGAAGGAACCCACATACCTTGGGTTCTATCACCTATTTTGTGGGAAATTTCATTACCGTTAGTTGGACCGAGACTTAAAATATATAAAACATATATGGGGAGGAGCCCCTTCGTAAAAACCTGTCCAACAGATTCCTTTTCCTTTTTTACTTTTTTTAAGACTTCAAGTTTTTCCTTATACTCTTCATAAAGTCTTTTTTCCTCAGCTCTTATATCTTCATCACTTAAGAAGTTATGGGGCATTATTAATCTTCCTCTTTAATTACTATACCAATAAGTCCAGGACCGGTATGAACTCCCAATGCTGGTCCTATTTGGCCTGTACCTACACTTATAACATTTTCCATAGCTTTAACGGTTGGAAGAAGAGCCTCTGCCTCCTCTTCCGCACCGCCATTTAAGAGCCAAAGCCTACATTTGCCTTTTGATAAATATTCCTTTGTTATAGAAAGGAGCTTTGAGAGAGCCTGCTTTTTGCCTCGAGCTTTACTATGAGTGTGGTAAATGCCATCATCACCAACATGGATAACTGGTTTTAAATTTAAAAACTCTCCTATTGTGCCTGCTACCTTTCCTATTCTTCCTCCCTTTTTGAGATACTCTAAGGTTTCTATGGTAAAATAAACATTGACTTTATTTCTAAGGGAAGGAAAGGTATCAATTATTTCCTTAAAAGTCTTTCCCTGCTGTATCATATCTGCACAGGATAGAACTAAGGAACCCTGACCCATAGTGAGTGTTTTGGAATCTATAACCTCTGAAATGAGCTTTGGATGGTTTTCACACATAAGCCTCATACTGTTATAGGTACCGGATAGATTTGAGGATATCATAACGCATATAACATGAGTATAACCTTGATTTTCAATCTCTGTAAGAGTGTCTTCAATAAGCTGAATGCTTGGAAGAGAAGTAGAGGGTATTTCAAGATGAAGTTTTGAATAAACTTCATCAGCTGTAATTTCAACCTTATCCATGTATTCCTTGTCCTTATAAATAATTCTAAAGGGCAGCAGAAATATGTTCTTTTCTTTTAGTACTTCTATATCAATGTCACAGGAGCTATCTGTAATTAGTGCGATTTTTTCCAAAATAAAACCTCCTCTTTAAGGAATATTTAATATGTATAGTAGATTTCTAAGTTTATTGGTTATTTTAATTATAGCATAACTGATAACTATATCAATAGTGCTAATGCTCTTTAATGATAATGGATAAAAATTGTTTTATTTTGTTAAAGTATTGTTTAATATTTCCTCTTTCTCAATTATAATATATATTAGAATCTATGAGGTGATAGGGAATATGGGATATGCTTTGATAAGTAATGGTTTACTTTTGGTTGTGATTTTTTATTTTGCTGTAAGAGTTATGCTTTTAAAAAGAAGGCTTAAGGAAATGGAAATGCTCAAGGAAGAGATTTATTATTTAGGAGAAAATATGACTACCATGGAAAGTATGGAGGAAGCCTATGAACTTATACTAGAATCAGCTTTAAAGATAATAAGTAAAGTAGACAAGGGTAGTGTGCTCATTGAGGATGAGGATGGATTATTCAGATATAAAGCCTTCAGGGGATATCCTGGAGATCTTAGAATGATTTCCTTAAAGAAAGAAGAAATATATTTATACAAGTATAATAATTTTAGTGATACAGCAATAATAACTAAGCCCTATGAATATGATAAAGGCATTCTTCACAAGGATAAATTTCATGAGCTTTTAAGCTCTGGTGAATTAGATAGAATATATTCAGTACTCAGCTCTCCTATAAAAATAAAGGGTAAGCTTATAGGTATAATAAATATTGATTCAATGACACCCAGCGTAAGCTTTAATCAGGAAGATATAAATACTATGAATCATATTAAAAATGAATTGGAGTTATCCTTAAGTAATTTTCTTTCCCAGGAAAGGTATAAATATACCTCAACCCATGATGAGCTTACGGATCTCTATAACCGCAGGATACTAAGAAAGTTCTTGAATGCTGAGATTCATAGAGTTAAGGAAAAGAAATACAAATCTTATTTTGTTCTTATGGACTTAGATGATTTTAAGTCCATAAACGATAATTATGGCCATGATGAAGGAGACAGAGCACTTATAGGATTTTCTAATCATCTAAGGAGCTTAGTGGACAAGGATGGTATTTGTGTTAGAATGTCCGGCGATGAGTTTGTGGCTATCCTTTGTAATATTTCTTTACAAGAGGTTGAGGAGAGACTTAGTATTCTTCAAGAAAAGGCATGTATTGAAATAAATCATAATCAACCTATTTTCTTTAGTTACGGCATAACCCCCATTGGGACAAGCGGTGCAGAAACCTTCGAGGATATATTTCGCCAAGCGGATAATAGAATGTATTATGAAAAAAAGAGAAAGAAAAAGAAAGTGTTTGCAAATTAAAAAATCCTTTTTGATATTTCAAAAAGGATTTTTTGTATTGTTTTGAAAACAATTGGCTATGCCATTGGATAAAATTCAGCTAAAGGATATTAATCCCCGTTAATTATTATTTTGTCCTTCTTAGAAGAAATATGCCACCAAGTCTTTCCTGGTGATAACATTGCTTTTTCACCCTTTTCATTGTAAAGTACTGTTCCTTTAGGATCATCGTTGTACTTCCAACGAATTTTTTCATATTTTCCCTGGCTTATTAAAAAGCCTTCTCCTTCACCAGTTAAACGGATATTTACTCTGCTATCTTCTCTGGTTTCTATATCTGTTAGTTGAATTACAATATTTGAGGCAGTTAGTACCTCCTGGCTCTCTCTGTCGGTGCTTACTTCCTCATTCATAGATTTATAGTAGACTCCATCTTTATAGCTATAAGAGGTGTTATAGTTTTTATTCGGCACTAAGGTAACCTCAAGAGCTTTAGGAAGGGTGTCCTTCACCCAATAATCCTTTTGGAAACTTAGAGTTCCCTGGGGAGTGGTTATATAATTCTTTTCCTTAACAAGCTCCTGGATTTTTTCCGAGGAGGTATAGAGATTATGTGGGGCTTTTCTGCCGGAATCTCTATAAAAATATTTTCCATACTTAAATTCATTAAGACTATTACCAGAACCATTACTGATAGCCTCCAAGGCTTCTGCACTACCTCCACAGTGGGCAAAGGGAAGATCATAAGTTAATGCTAAATCTAGAAAATAAGGTCTAGCACTTCGGATTGGACCTATAACCTCTGCTGTTTTGCTGTAAAAAAGTGCAATAAATCTTGGAATTCCGCCTTCAGCCATGGTTTCAAAAATTATATCAGCAGCATTAAGTCCTGACTGCGGTCTTGCAAGCTTGGAGTTTTCTATTATAGCCATAAAGGGTACAAGATCTTCTTTATTTGATATCTCTTCTCCAGTATAGGGGGAATAATATTTTTCCTCCAGAAGAGTGGCGGAGGTATTAGAAGTTGAATTTTCTACATCTTGAGAGGAAGGTGGAGGGGATACCCCACTATTTTTTGAATTAAAAATAAAGCTGCAGCCAGATAGAGATATAGAAAAAGCAATTAAAAGAAGTAAAGCTGCCATCTTAAAATTTCTCATAGCTCTAATTTTTCTAATTCCTATCATAAGTAATTTCATCTCCTTTAGTAAATTTTATAACTATTCATATGCATAAACAATATTTTTAATTACATTCAGTTCTTTATTATTTTCTTTTGGTATTATACAATAAAGATGAAACACATCCAAAAGAAAAGAAATGGGGCAATAACATGGGAATTTTCTTCAAAAAGGAAATTGGAGATATTATGGACGTATTTAACAGCCTCTACTTACTTGCCAATGAGGAGACATATAAGGAGAGATTGTCCGCTGAAAATAAACCTATAAGCATAAGTATAATAAAATACTTTAATCATATTAAAGACAAATCACTTATAGATATTAAAAAGGTGCATTTTTACTTTAAAGAGTATATGGACCCTAGACATAGCTTTGCTCTCTATTACCTTTTTTTAGAGAGAGTATTTGATGAAGAGGACATAGGAGTAAAAGAGGTACTAGAGGTTCTGGAGAAAAAGACGGAGGAGGAGCTTTTGGAAAATATTCATAGAAGACTTCTTTTTCATTTTAATAAAAGCGGTAAAACAGGTCCTAAAGAGGATGAATATAATAATCATAAAGAATATCTCATAGAGCTTATTAAAGATTGTGATATATCCTCTGAGGCAAAATGGAATATGTATCTTATAATCAATAACCCGGAGGGATATGCTCGAGACTTCTGTAGTGAGATAAAAGGATATCTTACAATCTATAGTAAATTCCAGAGAAGGATGGAAGGAACAAAAAATAAATTTAATCAGGGAGTAGAGGCAGAGCTTAAAGAGCAGGGCTTAAGCTTTATTAAGGCTATGAAGCTTTTTGATGATTTAGAAAGCTATGATAATATCTATGTAAGCACTTTAATGATCTTCTATGGAAATATAGTATATGATATTAAAGGTAATAATCTTTACGTTAATCTTGGATTAAAATATAAGGAAACCTTAGATAAGTACCGAGGAAAAAGCAGGATAGATAATATGGTTAATGTTATGAAGGCTTTAGGGGACGGAAGCAGGTATGAGATAATAAGCCTTTTAAATGAAAAACAGCTTTATGGACAGGAGCTTGCAGAAGCTTTAGGTCTTAGCACAGCAACCATATCCCATCATATGAATCTTCTTCATACCCTAGGTATTGTAACCATTGATAAGGTAGACAATAAAATATATTACAAGTTAAACCGAGAGGTCCTTAAGGATTTTATTCTAGATATTCAAAGGGATTTTAAGCTATAAATAAAGGCTGCGATTATTTCGCAGCCTTTATAATTAGAGGAAAGCTTTTTTCTTTTTCAAATGCTTCACCTGAAAAGCTTCCATAAAGCTCTATATTCTTAAAACCTGCTGAGGTTAAAAGTCTATGAAGCTCTAGGCTTCTAAGGGGCAGGAGTGGAATGCTGTTTTCAAAGCTTTCTATATTATTATTTTCTTTTATTTTAAGAAGGGTATCAAAGCTTATTGTGATAGAGTCTTTCGGAAAGGAGTAGAATCTTTTAAAGGAGATCTCTTTTGAGTCCTGAGTAACTATTTTGATTTCTGGAAGCTTTGAAATCCTCTGGTCCAATATTCTGTCATAATTAAGAATCTGAATAATAAGAATACCATCAGGAAGGAGCATAGAATAAAGCTTATTTAATAATTCACCTATCTTATTGGTGCTAGTAAGATGTACAAGGGAATTACCAATACAAAATATACCCTGAAGCTTAGAGGGAACAAGTTCCTTAGCCTGAAGCATATCACCAGTAACAGCTGTGAGAGAAAGACCATTATCCTCAGCTTTTTTTGTAAGCTTTAGAATCATAGCCTCATCTAAGTCTAATGCATAAACCTCATAGCCATCTTTACTAAGCCTAATAGAGTATTCTCCGCTTCCACAGGCTAAATCCAGAACCTTACTGCCTTTTTTTAAATTATTTTCAATAAAGTTTAATGTCTCATTGCTTAAAGGAAACACAAGTTCATAAACCTTGCTTAGCTCTTGATAAAATGCCATATCTTATATCCTCCTTGAAAAAAAATGAACCTATTTAATCACTATTATAATATAGAATTAAACCAAAAGCTGTAATAAATGTTACAGGGTTAATTAGATAATTATCTAATGTATCTTGACAAGCATCTAAATATGTAATATATTTTCATTAGATACTCATCTAATTTCATTTATAAGTAAAGGCATTATACAGCGTAAGCTGTAAGAATCATGGAATCCTCCATGAGTCTTTTATCCTGTGGTTAATTTTAAGGTACCCCCCTAAAATTACCGCAGTTTTTTTTGCCTTTTTATAGAACTTATTTTTATTTGTAAAATATTTTTATATTATAGAAGAGCTATCATTTTTTATTGATAGCTTTTATTAATTTGCAGAATAAAACAACATAAACGAACAAAAAGCGTTTATTTATGTTTATTTTAGTCGAATAAAATTATAAATATACATAAAATTTTAATTATTTTATATTTTTTTAAATTATTTAACTTTTTTTCTGATGAAATATGTTAATATATAAATAGGCAGAAGATTATAATAATTTAACTAATTTTTTAAAGAGGTGGGGTCAATGTATAACTATATTTATTCTGAAGAGGAAATATTATTAAGGATAGCGGAGAAGTTTACACTAAATTTCCCCGGAAGATTTAAAAGATTATTCATAATAGGATGTGGCTCTTCTTTTAATTCTGGAAAAATTGTGGAACCTTTTTTTCTAGATATGGGGATGACTGTAACTGTTATGCATCCTATGGAGTTTATAACTACACAGAAGAATTTAAATAAGGAGGACTTAGCTATACTCATATCTCAAGTGGGTAACTCAGCCCTTATAGTTAAGGCCTTAAGATTTTTAAAGGGAAGATGTCAAAGTCTAGGACTAACCAGTAATAGTAATGGAATTATTGCTCAGGAGGCAGATTTTCATATAAATATTAATTGCGGTGAAGAAAACTGCAATGCAAAGTCCTTAGGTATGAGTTCAACGGTGCTGAATCTTATGCTCTTTGGATTAAGCTATGCATTAAAAGAAGGTTACATAAGCCAGGAGAGGTACAATGCTGAAAGGGGAGAGCTTTTAGAGATAATAGGCAGATTAAAAGAATATACCCTTGAATTAGATGTTAGAATACAGCCTTTTATTAATTCCGTGAAAAGGGACAACTCCCTATGGTTTTTAGGCTCTGGTTATAACTATTCAGTTACAAGAGAATTTGCTATGAAGGTTGTTGAATGCTCCTATCTGAAAACTAACTATAAGGAAATAGAAGAGTTTCTTCATGGCTTTGAAATGGAGATAAATTCTAAGGATATGATAGTTATTTTAGCCTTTGATGATAATTCTAGGGAGCTTGCTAAAGGGATTAAAAAGTTTATGAGGGACCAGGAAATAACTCAAGAGGTTTACATAGTTTCCAATAAGGATTGTGATATTTTAACCTCTGCTACTGATTCAAAATATAATATCTTTGTTAATCTTGCATTACTTCAGCTTTCAGCTTATTATTTAGGAGTCAAATTTGGAGTAAATATAGTAGAGCCTCGATATAAGAATATTAATGAGTATGTAGTAACAAAGCTATAATTATAAATACTATGGAAAAAATAGTGCCTGAAAATTTTCAGACACTATTTTTTATATGCTTAATTAAAGCTTTCGATTCTGATTATATTTTCCACAGAGTTCACCTCGTTAATTAAGGCAATTTCATTCAATGAGGCTTGAAGATTTCTTTCCTTGGCAACATGAGTTATGAATACCAAGGATACATTATCGCTACTTCTTATATCCTGTGTTACAGTTAGTACACTAACATCATATCTTCCAAAGATTGCAGCTATCTTTCCTAATATACCAGGCTTGTCCTTAGTATTTAGCCTTATATAATAACCTGAGGAGGTTTCTTCAAAGGAGATGATGGATTTAGGAGTGTTTTCCTCATTCTCTGTCTTTATTGGTGGATATGGCTGGGCGTTTCTTAGAACGGATATTAAATCTCCCACAACGGCACTACCTGTAGGAAGGTCACCAGCACCTCTTCCATAGAGCATTAAATCGCCAACAGCATTTCCTTTTATAAATATTGCATTAAAGGAATCATGAACATTGGCTATTGGATGATTTTCTGGAACCATAGCTGGGTGAACCTTAAGCTCTAAATGACTACCCTTTTCTTTACCAATGGCAAGAAGCTTTATAACATAACCAAATTTCTTAGCATATTCTATATCTATGGCTTTGATATTTGTTATTCCTTCTCTATAAATTGACTTTAAGTCTATATACTGGCCGAAGGATAAGGCAGACATTATAGCAAGCTTATATACCGCATCATAGGCTTCAATATCTGAAGTAGGATCTGCTTCAGCAAATCCCTTGGCTTGTGCTTCTGCTAAAGCCTGCTGGAAATCACAGCCTTCTTGAGACATTTTTGATAATATGTAATTGGTAGTGCCGTTGATTATACCTATAATTGATTGGATCTTGTTGGCTGTAAGGCTTTCATTAATCTCTCTTATTATTGGTATACCACCACCGACACTTGCCTCATAATAGAAGGAAACTCCTTCTTTATAGGAGGTATCAAGAAGCTTACGGCCATGATGAGCTAAAACCAGTTTATTTGCTGTTATTACATGCTTTTTAGCCTTCATAGCTCTAAGCATATAATCTAAGGCAGGCTGTTCTCCACCAAGAAGTTCTATTACTACAGAGATATCTTCATCCTGAAAAATGTCCTCTGCATTTTCTGTAAGTATATCATTAGGAACAGCAACCTCTCTTTTTTTAGTTATATCCCTTACTAAGATTTTTGAAACTTCTATATTGCATCGGCATCTTTTAGTTATTTCCTTTTTGTTAGTGCTTAGTATATTCCACACCCCTTGTCCGACATTTCCCAGACCTAGAATTGCTATTTTTATGTTTTTCATAGTATACCTCCTAAGTTTCTATAAAGTAATAATGTGAATAATGTATAGATTGTCTTTTTTTACTAAGTAGTGTGTTTGATTGATGCACCCTTTAAATTTAAGGGAAGTTCTAGAAGCTCCCAGTTATTCTGAAGTTCTTTAAGAAAGACACTCATCTTTGGAATAAAGCTTTTATCATCATTTTTAAGTATAGAGAGAAGGGTTGGACCTGCTCCGCTTAAGCATATTCCTAAGGCTTTAAGATTCTTTGCTTCCCTACAGATATCTTCATAACCTTTAATTAATGGTGCTCTATAGGGCTGGTGTAGTCGATCCTGAAAGCCCGCCTTTAAGGAATCGTAGTCTCCATTAATAAGAGCGGCAACTAATAGAGCTGTTCTGCCTATATTAAAGACGCCATCTGCTCTATCAATCCTTTGTGGAAGAACTTCTCTTGAGACTTCTGTAGAAAGAGGAAAATCTGGAATAATTACAGCAAGCTTCAAATCCGCTCCTAAAGGAAGCCTTTGAACATATAATTTATCTTCACTAATTACTGCAGCAGTGATACCACCTAATAATGCAGGTGCAGCATTGTCTGGGTGACCTTCTATTTCTGAGGCAATTATTATAATTTCCTCTTCCGTTAAAGGCAGCTTTAAGATTTCCTTTGCTCCTAATATCCCTCCAATAACACAGGCTGCACTGCTCCCTAGCCCTCTGGCTACAGGAATATAGGATTTTATATGGATGCTTAGACCTTTTGGAAGAGTTTTTTTAAACTTTGCTGCAGTATATTCCATAGAGGCATAAAAGAGATTATCTTTTCCGCAGTACTCCTCAGGGCAACCAGTTATGGAAAGAGTAGAGCCCTCCTCCTTAATATAAAAATAATTATAAAGACTTAAGGCAAGTCCTAGACAATCAAAACCAGGACCTAGATTAGCACTGGTGGCTGGTACTTTTATTTCTATCATAACTACCTCCTAGATACCTAAGAAAGATTCTAAGGATTTTTTCATATCCTTTGGTAAACATATTGTATTATGAAGTATTGGCTTCCTTTTAAGCATCTCTATTGCTTCTGGTACCGGTAGCCTAAGAGAATCGGATAAAACATCTGTGGCATTAAAGGGACTCTCTTCTTCTATTTTAAGACTTAAGGCCTTGCAAATAGAGGAGGCAAATTTAAATGGACTAGCTGTAGAAAGAATTACGGTTTTTCTTCCATCTTTATGCGAAGACTGATACTTTCTGTAAACGCCATAGGCAACAGCAGTATGAGTATCCATGAGATAATTAGTTCTGTCATAAAGCTCCTTTATTAATGGGAGAACTTCCTCCTCTTTAGTGAAGTCTCCATAAAAGTCTTGAAGCCTTTCTTTAATATTAGAAGAAATCTCATAAAAGCCTTTAGTTGTAAGCTCCTCCATTAAATTTTTAATAAGAATCTCATCCCTTCCGCTTGCTTCAAAAAGCAATCTCTCTAAATTGCTGGATATAAGAATATCCATAGAAGGAGAGGTGGTGATTTTAAGCTCTCTTCTTCTATCATATACACCATTTTGAAAGAAGTCGTAAAGAACATTGTTTTCATTGGAGGCACAGAGCAGTTTGTTTACAGGTAAACCCATGAGCTTTCCATAGTAACCTGCTAATATATCACCAAAATTCCCAGTAGGTACAGAAAAGTTAATTTCCTCTCCTAGGCAAATCTTACCTTCCCTTAGAAGGGTTAAGTAGGAATAGAAATAATACACAATCTGCGGAAGAAGCCTCCCAATATTTATTGAGTTAGCTGAGGTTAGGGTATACCCTTTTGCAGCAAGCTTTTCTTTAAGAGCCTTATCTTGAAATAGCTCCTTTACCCCCCTTTGAGCATTGTCAAAATTACCTTTTATACCAATGACAGAGCAGTTATCCCCCTCCTGAGAAATCATCTGCAGCTTTTGAATTTTACTAACTCCATTCTCAGGATAAAAAACCATTATCTTAACTCCTGGAGCATTAGAAAAACCTTCAAGGGCTGCCTTTCCTGTATCACCAGAGGTAGCGGTTAAAACTACTGGAGTAAGCTTAGAACCCTGCTTTTTTGCCGATAGATTTAAGAGCCTCGGCAGAAGGGTTAGAGCTATATCCTTAAAGGCTAAGGTAGGACCATGGTAAAGCTCCATAAAAAAGCAATCTCCTACCTCCTTTAAAGGAACTATTTCTTTAGCTGAGAAGTTGTTTTTATAAGCTGCATTTATAGCTTCTTTAAGTTCTTCTTTAGAGAAATCCTCTAAAAAAAGAGAAAGTATATATAAGGCAAGCTCTTCATAGTTATATTCTTTTAAAGTTTCCAAAGGGATATTTATCTTTGGAATAGAGGAGGGGACAAATAACCCCCCTTGAGAGGCTATACCCGTTAGTATAGCTTCAGAGGCATTTACCTCCTGTTTTTTTTCTCTTGTGCTAATAAATTTCATTAATCTTCCCCCCATCGATATAATAGCTAAAAATAAAAAAACTCCTCCCTAAAGAAAGGGACGAGATATGATTTTTCCCGCGGTTCCACCCTAATTGATGATCACCCACTTAAAGCTATAACGGTGCTGCCGTTGACTCTTACTGAAATTTCAAAGTCAAACTCCTAGGTGGTTTTCAATCTCCTCCTTCTAAGAAGGTCTTTCAGCCGGTGAACCTTCGTCTCTGGTAGTTTTTGGGGATTTACTTTTCCTAATCATCGTTTAGTAAATAACAATTTTTTTAATATTTTAACGTAGGAAAGTAACGATGTCAAGGAAAAGATAAAATATTTTTAAAATTAAGAATAAGGTTAGAAAATTGTATAGAGTGCCTTCATAAAATGTTATAATACAAATAGTAATTAATGGATTTTCTGGGAGGGATATTGTGAAGATAGTAGCGCTGATTATTGTTATATTAGTATCTTTTGCAAGTATAACCTATGGAATTATTGAGATGAAGGACCCAAATAAGCTAGCATTTTTAGGTGAAAAGTGGAGATATAAAGATGAGCCTGAGCTTAGTGATGCTGGAGAGCACATGGCATTCTTAGGAGGAATTTTCAAGGTTGTTTTTGGAGCTATGTTTCTGATTTTTGGAATGTTAGCAGTCTTTTTTTGGACTTAGCTCCCTGCCAAGATACTTAAAGAGTAAGCTTTAGCTATTTTTATTAGAAGTGTGAGCTTTTTAAGTAAAATAGAAGTTATTTAAAATTTAAAATATGTTACTATATTAATAGCATAAAACATAATAATATAAGGAAGGTAAGGTGGGGGCATTGGAGGGAATTAACAGAGAAAATATCATACTTTTGCTATTAGCTTTGGTTCTTTTATATATTACCTTTAAATTTATAAAGGGAATAATAAAGCTTTTGCTTGCAGTGATTTTAATATTAACCTTAGGGGTTAGCTTGTATAATATTTTCATAGCTCAGAAGCCTATAAGCTATGAAATCAATAGATATAAGACAGACTTTGCCTATTTGCAGGAGGCTGGAAGGATAAATAAAGAGACCTATGAAATCCTTAAGGTGGTTAAAGATGACAAGGGAACAGAAGAGAATATTAAATCTCTAGAGCTTCTTTATGAAAAAGCAGAAAATTTAGACCATAGTAATGAAATAAGCTTTATTCACAATCAGTATATTAAGAATTTCCAGAAGGTGATAGCTTCTGCTAAAGGATATATCACTGCCCAGGGAGCAAAGGAATATCTAAATGACCTATCTGAAGGGTCTAAGTCCTTAAAAATAAATATTATAGACATATTATTTCCAAAAGAGGGGGAGTGAGTTAGTTGAAGATATATATAAGTGCTGATATTGAAGGCTTGGCTGGAATTGCAAGCTGGAGTGAAACGGACAAGTCTCATGGTGACTATGGTGATTTTTCAAAGGAGATGAGTCTTGAGGTACGTGCTGCTTGTGAGGGAGCCCTAGAGGCAGGAGCTCAGGAGCTATTTGTAAGGGATGCTCATGATAGCGCCAGAAATATTGATATAAATTCTCTTCCAGAGGAGGCTATACTTCAAAGAGGCTGGTCCTGCGACCCTTTATGTATGGTCAGCGGAATTGATCAAGGCTATGATGGAGCAGTTTTCATAGGTTATCATTCTAGAGCAGGTAGTAACAGAAGTCCCTTAGCTCATTCCATGGATACAGATCTTATATACATTAAAATCAATGGGAAAGAAGTAAGTGAATTTGTCATTAATGCTTATGCAGCAGCCTATTATGAAGTACCTGTACTTTTTGTAAGCGGTGATATGGGCCTTATTGATGAAATTAAAGAATACACTACAAATATACAAGCACTAGGAGTAAAAGAAGGAATTGGAGATAGTGTAGTATCCCTTCACCCTAATAAGGTGATTAAAGAGATTAAAGAAGGGGTAAAGGCAGCTATGAAGGGAGACTTAAAGGCTTCTATATTGGAGCTTCCTGAGAGCTTTAAGGTTGAAGTTGGCTATAGAAAGCATCAAAGAGCTTATAAATCCTCCTTCTATCCTGGAGCAGAGTTAAAGACACCTCACTCTGTAGAATTTTCCACAAAGGATTATTATGAGGTTTTAAGATTTATTCATTTTACCTGTTAGACGATATATAAACCCAGTGCTTATAACTGCATTGGGTTTTTTAATTAGTGTTATTAATAACTTATAAATTTAATTCTTGATAAAATTGAAATTTATTCTAAATCAAGCTTCATATAAATAGTTGTAGCCATTGGACTATCATTATAACGTTCAATTTCATAAAAACCATAGCTTTTGTACATTTTAATTGCACTTTTTAAGAAGGGCAAACTATCTAACAATATATGCTTATATCCCATTTCTTTGGCATCGTTAATGATTTGCTCCACTAGATAGCTCCCTATTTGATGTCCCCTAAAATCAGGTCTAACATATAAGCGTTTCATTTCACAATTCTGTTCATTTAGCTGTCTGAAACCAATACAGCCTGCCAATTGATCATTAAAATAAGCTAAATACAATCTACCTTTTGGTAGACCATATTTATACTCTAGATTTTCAAGTTCTTCATTATATTTTTGAATTTTTAGATATTCTGCAAAGGAAGAATCATTTTGAATTAACATATCCGTATATTCCTTAAATAGCTCAGCAACTTCTTTTGGTTTATCATATGCCATTTTTAATTCTAAAGCCATTATGTGACCTCCTTTCCTGTATATATTTTATCATCTGGATAAATCAAATTGTACCTATAATCAAAATGAACATTAAAAATACAAGTGCAATTTAGTGCTCTATTGAAAACTTTAGTATACAAATAATATAATATACTTAATAGCTAATATAGAATAAGATATAAATCCTTTATAGAAGAGTGAAGTATAAAGGTTAAAATTGCAAGAAAATTAAGTATATTATTTAACATAGTGCAGTAGTTAAATGAAGCATAAAGGAGATAGAAATTTAAATGTTTAATTTACTTATTACCCTATTAATAGGCTATATTTTTGGATACCTTGCACTAAAGGCGAAGATTCCTGCAGGAGCCATGATTGGTGCTATGTTTTCCGTAGCTATTTTTAATATTATCACTGGAGAGGCACATCTAACATCGAATATTAAGATACTTATACAAATATCCGCTGGAGCATTTATAGGTACTGGTATCACTTATAAGGATATTGCTGGATTTAAAACTATGCTTAAGCCTGCAATCATAATGATCTTTGGAATTGTTATATTAAATCTTTTTATGGGATATTTAATATATAGATTTACTCCCCTAGACATAATTACATCCTTTTTTGCTGCCGCACCAGGAGGGATGATGGATATGACAATTATCAGCAATGATTTAGGTGGTGATTCACCAAAGGTAGCAGTGCTTCATCTTGTTAGATTTATTTGTGTTATGACTGTAATACCTAATGTAGGTAAGCTATTAAGTAAAAAATATCCACAGAAAATAAAACCCTCTGAGGAAGTAATAAGAAGTAAAAAATCAAATTCAATGACCTTTAAGGAGAAAATGATAGCCTTAGGAATTACCTTAGCTATTGCCGTAATTGGAGGTCTTTTAGGTTATATATTAAGAATTCCTGCTGGGGCTTTGAGTTTTTCTATGATAGCAGTAGCTGTGTATAATGTAATTACCTCAAAGGCATATATGCCTATTGCTTTAAGAAGGGCAACACAGATTCTAGCTGGTATACTTATAGGAGCTAAGATGAATTATAGTGATCTTTTAGAACTTAAAACAATAATAGTACCTGCACTTTTGCTGGTTGCAGGAATATTGCTGGTTAATACAATTTTGGCTCTTATAGTTTATAGATTAAGTGATATGGATATAGTAACTTGTTTGTTTGCTTCAACTCCTGCCGGGGTAGCAGATATGGCTCTTATTGCCAGTGAGCTTGGAGCTGATGGACCTAAGGTAACAGTTATGCAACTGTCTAGATATATCTGCGTGCTTGTGTTTTTCCCTTTAATAATCCAAGCTCTTATCAGTCTGGGGATATAATGAATCAAAGCAAAAGTAATTGTGAATACTAGGAAAAATGTATATAAGGGCAGTTTATTAAATTAATTAATAAACTGCCTTATATTGCTTAAAGGAACAAAAAATATTTAATGAAATCTCATATTGAGGTTTTCAGTTTGTCCATTGTAGTAATATTGTGATAGAATTTAATAGTATTAAAGGAAAAATTTTATATAATATACTAAATAAATAATCTTAATTAGGTATGTATATTTGCAAAGAGAATCCTTATGACTTACTAATGTTTGAGGCCTCTAAAAGCAGCTTAGTGAATTAGGGGGATAATATTATGGTATACATAAATATAAGTGATAAAGCAGAAGAATTGGCTTTTAAGATTACTAACTATGCAAAAAGAGCAATTATTTTTGAAGTGAGCACTACTCCTAAGCCTGGGCTTGTAGATAGGCTTAATGATGGAGCACATAAAGATATGAACTTCTTAACCTTTTTAAAAAGCAGTTCTGCTATTTTTAAAGGCTTAAAGAGCTGTGCCTTAGAAGGAGTTAATTTCAAGGGAGAAAATAGCATAGAGCTTATGGACAGAATAAGAAACCCAGGAATAAGTTGCGAAAAAGATATGTTAAGGGCTACCGTAGGAGTGAATACTCATAAAGGAATAATATTTTCCTTAGGAGTGCTTTTAGCTGCATCAGGAAAATTAATTACACTAAGGAAGGATAGCTCCTTAAAGGCGGAGGAAATATGCAGTGAGGTAAAAAGAATGGCTCAAGGACTTATTCATAAGGATTTTATGAATCTTGAGGATAAAGAAAACTTAACCCACGGAGAATTATTGTATAAGAGGGATGGAATAAGAGGGATTAGAGGAGAGGTGGAAGAAGGCTTTCCCACAGTAAGAAATTATGCACTTCCTTTAATTAGAGAATGGAGCCTTAAGAGAGAGCTTTCTTTAAATGAGCTTTTTTTAGAAATCTTGATGAATATTATGGCTAACAATGAAGACACTAATGTCCTTGCAAGAGCAGGTAAAGCTGGATTGGATTATACAAAAAAATCTGCAAAGGAGTTTATAAAGCTAGGAGGAATTAGAAAAAAAGGGTATGAAGAACTCCTTCAAGAGCTTAACAGGGATTTTGTTTGTAAGAATATAAGCCCAGGAGGCTCAGCAGATTTACTTGCAGTAAGCATTTTCTTAGCTTCTATGGAAGGAGTTTTTTAAAGAATTTATAGAAATAAGAAAGTAGTAGATACCCTTGGAAGGTAAAGTAAAGGAGTGATTAAAGTGGGAGACTATTGTATTGGAAAGGAACAATCCCTTGAGGATATTTTAAGGTCTAGAGAAACAAGGTCAATAAAACAGAGGCAGTTATTAGAAGCATTTGGAGTACCTATAGTATCCTTCAAACTGAATATTCCAGGACCAATAAAATCGACCCCACTTTATAAAGATATCTTTCAAGAAGGCCTCAAGGAATTTGATGCTATTGCTAGTAAAAAGGTTGTAGAAATATTATGGAATAAATGCTATTATGAGGAAGTAGGACCTCTTTTTTTAGCAGCTGTAAACTATGATGTTTATAAATTAAAAAATTTAACTAGTTCCATAGAAGAAAAGCATCCTTTGGGCAGACTTTTTGATTTTGATGTGTGGAAGGATAAAGATCATCAGATATCAAGAGAGGAACTAGGATTAAGCAAAAGACGCTGCTTAGTTTGTGAGGAAGAAGCTTTTATTTGCGGAAGAAGCAGAAAGCATAGCCTGCAAGAGCTTTTAGCTAATATTGAAGGTAGAGCAAAGAATTACTTTAATGAAACTTAGAAAAAAATTAACTTTACCTACCCTTATTATAAGGAGTGACGATATATTGGATAAGATAAAAATAACAGAAACGGCCTTAAGAGATGGACATCAATCTCTTATAGCTACAAGATTAAGTACAAAGGAAATACTTCCAATTCTTGAAAAAATGGATAAAGCAGGCTATCATTCTTTAGAGGTATGGGGAGGAGCTACCTTTGATGCCTGTCTTAGGTATTTAAAAGAGGATCCCTGGGAAAGACTTAGGGCAATGAGAAAGATTGTTAAAAATACAAAGCTACAAATGCTTTTAAGAGGGCAAAACCTATTGGGCTATAAGCATTATGCTGATGATGTAGTGGAGGCCTTTATAGAAAAATCTGTTGAAAACGGAATAGATATTATAAGAGTTTTTGATGCTTTAAACGATACAAGAAATATGATAGCTTCCATTAAAGCAATAAAAAAAGCAGGGGCTCATTGTCAATGTGCTTTAAGTTATACAATCAGTGAAGTACATACCCTAGAGTATTATGTGACCTTGGCAAAGGAGCTACAAGAGCTAGGGGCAGATTCTATATGTATAAAGGATATGGCAGGAATACTGACTCCCTATAAGGCCTATGACTTAGTTAAAGTACTAAAATCAGTGCTTACAATCCCCTTAGAGCTTCATACTCACTGTACTGGTGGAACGGCTTCCATGACTTACCTAAAAGCAGCGGAGGCAGGGATAGATATAATTGACACTGCTATTTCTCCTTTTGGAGAGGGAACCTCTCAGCCAGCTACGGAATCTATAGCAATTACTCTTTCTGAGGGCACTAGAGGAACAGACTTGGATTTAAACCTATTAGGAGAAATAGCTGATTATTTCAAGCCGATTAAGGAGAGGTATAGAGAAGAGGGTATTTTTAATCCAAGGGTTATGGATGTAGAACCTAAAACTCTCAGCTACCAGGTACCAGGAGGAATGCTCTCAAATCTTCTATCACAACTGAAGCAGCAGGGAGCACTAAATAGATACGAAGAGGTGCTTAGAGAGATACCAAAGGTTAGGACAGACCTAGGATTTCCTCCTTTAGTAACACCATTAAGTCAAATGGTAGGTACACAAGCTCTTTTTAATGTGCTTTCTGGGGAGCGGTATAAACTGGTTCCAAAAGAAATTAAGGAATACGTTAAAGGCCTTTATGGAAGATCTCCTGCACCTATAAAGAGTGACATAAAGGAAAAGATAATAGGTGATGAAGAGGTAATAAC
>JAEXZL010000071.1 GCA_023451395.1 Bacillota bacterium
CCCCCAAAACCATATACAGGTATAAAGGGCCCATAGAGAACACCCTGTCTGCTCTGAAAGCCATTTTTGGGCAAGCAATATAAGGTTTCTACTATATAACCTAAAAAGCAGCAGATAAAAAATATCCATATAAGCTTATTGGTGGTTAAACCTTGAGAAAAGAGCCCTCCATCTCCTCTATAGAGTTCCGTAAGAAGCCTATCTATTCTGTTCATATATTTCTCACTCCTTTTCATTAGTATGTCAGGAGTGAGTTTTAATTATTCTTTAGGCTATTGTGTATCATACCTTTAAAAAAGGTATTCCGCTAAAAATCCCTGCAGAATACCCTTCTTATTATACTATTATTTCAATTTCCGGATATACGTAAACACCGCCAATTTTAATATGAGGCTTTATTTTTCCGTGGAAATCACTTCCACAGGTTATTAAAAGATTCTTTTCTCTTGCTTTATCTAAATAGAAATCTGTAGCATCATTATTGTGGTAGGTGCTGAAGACCTCTATTCCTTCTACCCCTTGGGAAATAATACCCTCTAACAATCCTCTATTAGACTTAATATTATTATCTGGATGAGCTAAAACACTCACTCCGCCACTTTTCTTAATAAGCTCTAGAGCTTTCTTAAGACTTGGATATTCAATAGGCACATAGCAGGGCTTGCCTTGAGCGAAGAAATCCCAATAGAAGTTCACTAAAGGAGCCTCACTTCTTAATCCTCCTGGATAATAGGGCTTTAATATCTCTACATTTCTATTTTTATCATCCTCAAGATATAGCTCAGCTATAAGCTCTCCATTTACCAGCCCAAACTTGCTTCTTTTATAGGCCTCTTCCTCATTAAGCTTAATGCCAGTATACTCTTGAATCAGCTTTAGCATTTCCTTATTTTGCTCTCTTTCATTGTCAAGAATATACTCCTCTAAAGCATAAAAATCCTTATCTCTATAATCAATGTTGTAGCCTAGCAAATGAAGGTTTGTTCCTTGGAAGTTACAATCTATTTCAATACCTGGTATTACTTTAAGACCTTTACTTCTTCCATAGGCTATTGCTCTCTCGTTCCCTCTAACTGAATTATGGTCTGTAATAGCTATTGTACCTACCCCTTCTTTTAAAGCTAGGTTTACAATTTCCTCTGGCAAAATCTCTCCATCTTGACTAAAATCAGTGTGTATATGGAGATCAATTGAACTACTCATAAAACACCTCCAAATTCTTGTGCCTTATTTAACTTCCTTATTATTAACTTCCTTTTCAATAATGGAAATAAATTCTCCAAGGCTGATACTTCCTTCATCCCCTGAGTTTCTGCTTCTTAAGGCTACAGTTTTATCCCTCTCTTCCTTTTCTCCAACAACAAGCATATAAGGAACTCTTTCATTTCTAGCATCTCTAATTTTGTGACCTATTTTTTCATCTCTGTTATCCAGCTCTACTCTAAAGCCTGACTTTTTAAGCTCTTTCATAATTTCAGAGCCGTAGCCCGCAAATTTATTAGATATAGGAAGCACCTTAATCTGAACAGGAGCCAGCCAGGTTGGGAACTTACCGGCAAAATGCTCTGTAAGAATTCCAATAAATCTTTCAATACTACCAAAGATTACTCTGTGAATTACTATAGGTCTGTGCTTTTCACTATCACTTCCTGTATATTCAAGCTCAAAGCGCTGAGGAAGCTGGAAATCAAGCTGTATGGTTCCACACTGCCAAGTTCTGCCGATACTATCCTCTAAATGGAAGTCTATTTTAGGGCCATAAAAAGCTCCATCTCCCTCATTTATTTTATAGCTAAGCCCTATTTCCTCTAGAGCAGCCTTTAATGAATCTTCTGCTAAATTCCATTCCTCAAGCTTACCCATATAATCCTCAGGTCTTGTGGAAAGCTCTATAGAATATTTGAAGCCAAGCTTTGAATAAACAACATCAATAAGCTGTACAACTCCCTTTATCTCTGACTTAATCTGCTCTGGAAGCATAAATATATGAGCATCATCCTGAGTAAAGGCTCTAACCCTCATAAGTCCATGAAGTGCACCAGATAGCTCATGTCTATGGACACGTCCAAGTTCTCCTACTCTTAAGGGAAGGTCTCTGTAGGAATGGGGCTCTGATTTATAGATAAGCATTCCTCCAGGACAGTTCATAGGTTTTAAAGCAAATTCCTCCTCATCAATGGTAGAAGTGTACATGTTTTCCTTATAGTGATCCCAATGCCCTGAGGTTTCCCATAGTTTTTTGTTAAGCATAATAGGAGTTTCTACCTCTACATAGCCCGCTTCATCATGCAACTCTCTCCACCAGTTTATTAAGGTGTTTTTTAGAATCATCCCCTTAGGAAGGAAAAATGGGAAACCAGGTCCTTCTTCCATAAAGGTGTATAGCTTTAACTCCTTACCAAGCTTTCTGTGATCTCTCTTTTTTGCTTCTTCAAGATTATGAAGATATTTATCTAAAGCATTTTTATCCTCAAAGGCTGTACCATAAACCCTCTGAAGCATTTTATTTTTTTCGTCACCCCTCCAATAGGCTCCAGCTGTATTCAGAAGCTTAAAGGCTTTAACATATCTTGTGGAAGGAATATGGGGTCCTCTGCATAGATCAGTAAATTCTCCCTGAGTATATAAGCTTATAGTTTCACCCTCTGGGAAAGATTTTACAAGCTCTACCTTATAGTCCTCTCCCATTTTCTTCATAAGCTCTATTGCTTCTTCTCTTGGCAGCTCAACTCTTTGAAATTTCAAATCCTCTTGAATTATTTTGTTCATTTCCTCTTCAATTTTTGCTAGATCCTCACTATTAAAGGATACTTCACTATCAAAATCATAATAAAAGCCCTTATCTATAGCTGGTCCTATGGTAATCTTTACATTATTATATAGCCTCTTAACTGCCTGAGCCATTATATGAGAAGTGGAATGTCTTAAAACCTCCACACCTTTTTCATCCTTATAGGATACAATATTAACCTCATCACCATCTTTAAGCTCATAGTTTAAATCCACAAGCTTACCATTAACCTCACCTACAATGGCAGCCTTAGCCAAGCTATTGCTTATAGACTTAGCTAAATCATATACAGTTGTCTTTTCAGAAAGCTCTGAAACACTTCCATCCTTTAGTCTTACTTTAATCATCATTTTTCCTCCTTGCTTTTCTAATATTTCTTTAGGGCTTCTATCAATTTATTTTTAGAATTGGACTGGAATTTTTAAAAGCTTAATTTATTTATGAAAATAAAAAAGCATCCATCCCTATAGGGACGAATGCAAATTTTCGTGGTTCCACCCAATTTAAATCAAAACATTGATTTATCTCATTTTTATAAGGGAATTACCCAGGACCTTTCACAATATAAGCTAATAAGCCCTAACTCCGGGGTAGTTTTCCTAATGTCATATCTGAGGTTACTTTCAGCCGGTGATATCCTCTCTCTTAAGACTGTATCATCAGTACTCGTCCCATCATAGCCAGAATATTTACTTCATAATAATTTTATAATTACTTATATGATACTCTCTTTTAAATTCTTTGTAAACACCTGAAAAGCTGGTTTATTATCTATGCATTCTATTCAAGCCTTCCCTTAGCAGAAATGTGCTCTGGTATAATTTTTATTATTGATACATTATTAATAGCCCTATTTATATAAGCCTCTCCAGAAGCCATAAATTCAGAAGAGTACTTTCTAACAAGAGCCATAAGAGCCTCTTTCTTCTCTTCCCCCTCTAAACACTGAGCCTGTCCAAATACCACTACACTCTTATACTTTGTGCTGAATTTTTCACCTAAAACCTCAGTATCACCAACCACCGTGAAGGATACCTTGGAATTAAAAGCTATATTATCAAGCTTGTGTCCCACTGTTGCACCATGTAGATATATAAAGTTATTTTCATAAGCATAGCTTATAGGAAGAGCATAAGGATATCCATCCTCCCCTACCGTTGCCAGTACTCCATATTCTCCTTCTTGAAGAAGCTTTTCCGCCATATCCTGAGAAAGAGCTTTTTTATTATTTCTCATAGCTCTGAACATAATCTTATCCCCCTAACCCATATAAATATATTTGTACCATATCCCTTTACCTATTAATTATACATTTAGATGGCTAACCACACTAGGCCATTTTATATTTTCATTTCATTTGTGCTGCAGCCGGGCTATTGTTAGATTTCATTGTAAATATCCTCCCTAAAGGACACTTCATGGTAAAATATTGAAACATCCCATCACGACGATCTTTGTTTTGTTCACTTCTTACATCTTTTGTATTAAAATATACTTATTGACAATATAAAGGAGAGATATTATTGAGTGGAATTTTAAATAAATTAAAATTTTTAGGTGTTTTTGTACTTTGTTTTATTGCTTCTATTTTTGTTTTTTATGAAATATTAGATGATATTATTATTAATATATCTAAATCATCTATTGTATTTATTGGGGGAAGAATTGTATTGGCTTTATTATTGTTTATAATTATTACTTCAATTATGAATAAATCAATAAGCAATGTACAATTAGATATTTTAGGCATTTCCTACATATTATTTGTTTTATCTCTTATATTTTTTAAAGGAAGTAATAATGCTATAATTGGAATTAATCTAAATCCAATTCAAATACTTAATGACTTAAAAATGTCAGACAACACCATTCTATTAATATTAGGTAACTTTCTTTGTTACATACCAATAGGTTTTTACTTAAGATATAGATTTAAAACTATTTCAAACTTATACTTATTAATATATTTCGTCATTTTCAATGTATTAATTGAACTTGTACAATACATGTTGCGGTATGGTAGCTTTGATATTAATGATATTATTATTAATACAGCCGGGCTATTGTTAGGTCTGATTGCATATAAACTCACTAAAAAACACTTCAAAGCAATGCCCCATATTATGAAATAATAAAAAGCCGAGGAATTTTTTCCTCGGCCTTAATTATTAAATCTTATAATGTATTTTTGGAGTCATTCTATGACTATATCTTTATCTTTAGCCTACTACCATTGTGATAACTCTGGCAATAAAGAGAGCTCCAGATACCCACATTACTGGATGTATATCTTTTGCTTTTCCTGTAAATACCTTAAGTACTATCCAGCTTAATATTCCAAACATAATACCGTTAGCTATGGAGTAGGTGAAAGGCATCATTATGATTGCCACAAAACCACCCATTACATCTGCAATATCTCCATCAAAGGTCATATTCTTTACAGAACCCATCATAAGAAGTCCTACAAACACTAGGGCAGGTGTTGTAGCAAAGCCTGGTATTGCTAAAAATATTGGTGAAATGAATAATGCAAGGATAAATAACACTGCAGAAGTAACAGCAGTTAAACCTGTACGTCCGCCCTGTGCCACACCAGCACTGCTTTCAACATAGCTAGTTACTGTTGATGTTCCAAGACATGCACCTACCACAGTACCTACAGCATCTGCCATAAGAGCTCCACCAGCCTTTGGAAGATTTCCTTCCTCATCTAAAAGTCCACCCTTATCAGCAACACCTATTAAAGTTCCAACAGTATCAAATAAATCTACGAACAAGAAGGAGAATACAATAACAGCAAAGTTTGCAAAGTTATTTGCTATATAGCTAAAATCAAATTGGAATGTCAATGGAGCAGCAGGAATAAAGCTATAGTTTGCAAAGCTTGGGAATAATGAAAATGCTCCTGCAGCAGGGTCTACTACATACCAACCAATAGATTCTGCTATCATACCTAAAACCCATGTAGCCAAAATTCCCCAAAGGATATCTCCTTTAACTCTATAATGATGTAATATTCCAATTATCAAAAGACCTATAAAGGCAAGAACAAACTGAGGTGAAACTACCTTTCCTAAATCTACAAGGGTATCAGGGTTAGATATAACAATTCCTGCTCCCTTTAATCCTATTAGTGTAATAAATAATCCAATTCCAGCAGTTATTCCATACTTTAGGTTAGCTGGCACCTTGTTAACAAGAGTTTCTCTGAATTTAAAGAGAGATAAAATTATGAATATAATACCTTCTACAAGAACAGCTGTTAAAGCAATCTTCCATGGATCTGTAATGCCTGCCTTTGCCATAGGTATACATACTGAATAAGCAAAATATGCATTAAGTCCCATACCTGATGCTAAAGCCACTGGATAATTTGCAAAGAATGCCATACATAAAGTAGCTATTGCTGCAGATACTGCTGTAGCTGTAAAAACAGCATCCCTAGGCATTCCTGCCGCCTCTAATATATTGGGGTTAACAGCAAGAATATATACCATTGATATGAATGTGGTAAGTCCTGCTGTTATTTCAGTACGAACATTCGTCCCATGTTCTTTTAATTTAAAAAACTTTTCCATATGAGTCCTCCATTAAATATAAATTATAAATATAAGCTGTAAAAAATACGAACATTATTATTAATACATATCTATTTTATTAAGATTTTCTCTTTTTGTCAACATAATTTGATTTATTATTTCATAATACAATAACATTTTATTATATATTTAAGCTATTTTACGACAATTACAACCATCAACACGAACTTTCAACTTTATATCACTGATATTTTTTACTTTTTCATAAATATATTTTCAGCTATAATATTAATAATAAAAATAACAGTTTTCAAGGGGGATATTATGCCGAAGTACACAGTTCGTCTTGCAGAGGAAAAGGACTCTAAAGAAATTCTTGAAATTTACAGCTATTATATTTTAAAAACCACCGCCACTTTTGAATACACCGTTCCTACCTATGATGAATTTACCAGAAGAATAGCACAGATAAAGCTTCAGTTTCCTTATATAGTCTGTGAATGGGAAGGTAAAATAATAGGTTATGCCTATGCCTCTAAACATATGGAAAGAGCAGCCTACTCTTGGAATGCAACGATGTCAGTTTATATTGATAAAGACCATCATAGAAAAGGTATTGGTAGAGCTCTCTATCAATGTATTTATGAAATATTGTCTAAACAAGGCTACTACAATCTCTATGCCACCATAACAAAGCCCAACGAAAAAAGCGAGGCCTTTCATATAGCTGAAGGCTTTAAGCCTATAGGAACCTTTCAATATACCGGATATAAATTTGATACTTGGCTGGATGTTCTCTGGATGGGTAAAGCTATAAATAGTCACTCTTTAAACCCAAAGCCGGTGCTGCCAATAAGTGCTATTAAAAAAGATTTTTTAGAAGACCTCTTTAATATAAAATCCAAGCTTCTATATTAAGCATTCCTTATTAAGTCATTCCTCCCTGTAATTACATATAATAATATTGTATTAATGATAATGTTTATTATTTGATATAATATCTCTTTAAGAGTATAATAGTAGAAGAAAATATTTATTAAATAATGATTTGTTTTATAGGAGGCTTTTAAATTATGAAGGTTGAAATTTGGTCCGATTTTGTATGTCCCTTTTGTTATATAGGTAAGAAAAAATTTCAGGCAGCCCTTAAAGAATTTCAGTATAAAGAAGACGTAGAAGTTATTTATAGAAGCTTTGAACTAGACCACAATTCCACAAAGGCCCCTAAAGGAAGCATCCATGAGATTATTTCTAAAAAATATGGTCTTCCTCTAGAAAAGGCTATTGAAAATAACAATTTCATAGTAGAAAAAGCTAAAGAGGTTGGTCTTAATTATGACTTTGATAGCATGATTCCTACTAACACCTTTGATGCCCATCGTTTAAGCCACTTTGCAGCTGAAGAAGATAAGATGGAGAGAATTACCGAAAGGATTTTGAAGGCTTATTTTGAAGAAGGAATGGATATAAGCGATCATCAGGTTTTAGCTTCTCTTGCAGAAGAGATTGGTCTAAACAAAGAAGAAGCCTTAAAGGTTCTAGGTGGTAGCTCTTATTCTGAGGATGTTCTAACAGATCAAGCAAAGGCTCAAAATATTGGAGTTACAGGAGTCCCCTTCTTCTTATTTAATGAAGAGAGAGCAATATCCGGAGCGGAATCTGTAGATACTTTCCTTCAAACTATGTATGATACATGGACAGAAGAAGAGGCACTAAAAATCTCTGAAGGTAAGGAAAACCAAGGAAGAGGAATTTGTGAAAATGGTGTCTGCAGACTATTTTAATTAGACATATGATTTAAGCTGAGCAGGATTATTCCTTTGCTCAGCTTTTCTTTACATAATAATATACTTTTTTGTAGCTTTATCATAAAATTTAATACCATTGTTTATTACATTATATTACTCTAATGCATTGGATTCTGAGATTCTATTAATTAGCTCAGAGGATATTATCATCATCACTATTAGTATAATCAAAAAATACGGAAGCAGATATGGGCCTATTTTTTCTGCAAGAACTCCAAAAACAGGAGGCATTACAGTACTTCCAATATAAGCACAAGCCATCTGTATGCCCATCATGGATTGAGACACCTCCCTGCCAAATCGTCTTGGAGTTTCATGAAGCATGCTGGGATAAATAGGTGCGCAACCAAACCCTAGTAGCATAAAACCTAAAAGCTGATATCCTGTAGGTAGAACAATAAGCAAAAGAGCTCCTATAAATGAAATAACTTGTCCTATTTTAATCAAAGCTTTATTATTTAGTTTCATTGTTAAAAAGCCAGAAACTAATCTACCTAAAGTAATACCAAGATAATATAAGGAAATCCATTGTGCAGCCTTATCTGCACTAATCCCCTTATACTGTACAAGATATGTGCTTCCCCATAGTCCCGCAGTCATTTCCACAGCACAGTAGCAAAAAAATGCCAACAATGCAGCCTTGACACCTTTAATTCTAAGTAACTTAGAAGTCTGAGCAGTTTCTGTACTTTGCTCTTCCTGATCCTTCGGCACCTGAAACTTGCTCCATATGGGGAGGGATACAAATAGTGCTATCACAAGGATAAATTGTATTATGGAAATGGTAAGATACCCCTTTCTCCACCCCCCTACATCAGCCAAGAAAAGCGACATTATTATCGGTCCTGCAGTGGCTCCAACTCCCCAAAAGCAGTGCAGCCAGCTCATATGCTTTGCCTTAAAGTTCAAGGCAACAAAGTTATTTAAGGCAGAATCCACCGCTCCAGCCCCTAAACCTAAAGGAACTGCCATAACACATAGCCAATAAAAACTATGTCCCATAAAGAAGCCAAAAAGAGCCATAGCAGTCATAAGGACACTTACAGCTGTTACCTTACCTGTCCCAAACCTTCTAATAATACTGGAGCTTAGAAAGCTTGAAACTATAGTTCCTCCAGTAATAGTCATGGAAATAATTCCTGCAGAAGATAGAGAAACAGATAAATCCCTATGAATTATTGGCCAAGCAGAGCCCAAAAGTGAATCCGGTAGACCGAGACTTATAAATGAAATATAAATTATAACGAGTAGTATAGTAGCCATTTTTACTCTCCTTTTTTTGCTATTAAATATATAATATCAAAAAGGAGATATATCATCAAAAATATATCTCCTTTTTATTCCGTAATCTATATATTGGGATTTGATGTCCACCCTTTAGACATTAGATCATCATCAGTACTAAATACCAAATCATCCTTGCGGATATATACAACTTTTTCATCAGGGTATGTTGCCACATCATCTTTTTCTATAGTACCTACATCCAAAATCTCAAGAACCTCTGTGCCAGTATTAATAAATTGATGAGCTATACCTTTCCCGGCGGGTTTAGAAAAGACAAATCCAGGACTTATTTCAATATTTTCATCATTAACTCTGAGAGTTCCCGTACCGGAAAGTATCATAAAAAATTCTTCCTGCATAGAATGAGAATGGAATTTTGCACTCTTGTCACCAGGCTGCAAATAATCTATAACTATATATAGCTTTTCACTGCCTAATGCTTTTCCTATAAATAAAGTTTTAGCTTCCCCGAATTTAGATATATATTCCTCTGGAATTTTATCTATTTTAGTAACACCATCCAACTTATCATCTCCATTTATCACATAATATTCATTATATTCTATATTATACAATAAACCCCAGGAGATAACAATTAAAAACCCCTTAAGGAAATCCTTAAGGGGTAGGTTATATACTATCTGGAAACTACTATATTTTCAGCTTGAAGACCTTTTTGTCCTTGAGCAACATCAAAAGTTACCTTCTGACCTTCTTCAAGAGACTTGAATCCGTTTGATTGGATCTGTGAAAAGTGTGCAAATACATCTTTTCCGTCTTCTCCTGTAATAAATCCATATCCTTTTTCTGCGTTAAACCATTTAACTGTACCGTTCATATGACTGTACCTCCGAAATTTTAATTTTTCCTTAAACTACCCGTAAAAATCCTAACAAAACTTCTTTGATGAATCAGTACACAAAACAGCACTTACAAAAGACATCTTTGTTTAATTCTTTACTATCATTTAAGCAATGTACTAATAATAACACTTAATTATAGTTTTTGCAAGTGTTTTATTAAAAATATTATTAAAATATATTATTCTAGAATTAGTTATTTTTTTAGAGTGCCATTATGGATAAATTCTAGCACTTGATTAATTACTCCCTTCTTAGGTTTCAGTATGTAATCACCATGACTTTTAACCATCTCAGAGGCCTGGGCGGCAACAAAGGAATAATCCGCATTATCTAATGCATCAATATCATTTTCTCCATCTCCTAAAGCTATAACCTTAAGCTTCTCATCTTTATAATAACTGCTTCTTATAAAAGCTCCAGCCTGACCCTTGCTTGCTTCTTTAGCATTGAATTCTACATTAAAGGGTGCAGATGAGGTGATTATGTAATCATCGTTTTTATATTTATTTTTAAGATATAGCTTAAGCTCTAAAATACTATTAGCTCCTCCAATAGCCATTATCTTATAAAGAGGTTCATGGATTTCCTGAAGCTGTACAAATTTATTTGTTATTGAATTAATAAAATCAATTGAGTGCTTTTCAGCATCTACACCTATTTCAAGGAATTGCTTAAAGGATTCTAAAAGCTCATCCTTGCAATCACCAGTATAAATAGTGAAATGCTCGCTTATTCCCGCTGCCTGAATTACTAGCTTTGGAAATTTTTCTACTATATCATCTATTATCTCCTTTATATTCCCCTGAAGAGGATAATCCTTAATTAGCTTATTTTCCTTTGTGTCAATGATAACAGCTCCGTTGCACAAAACTGCCGGAGCATTTAAGGCAGCTTTCTGGAAAATTGCTTGGACGTCTCTAAGCCCCCTTCCAGTGGCTACACCAAATTTACCACCTAAAGAAGTGAATTTATTGATGGCTTCAATTTCTTCATGGTTCATATACATTCCATTTCTAGACAAAGTACCATCAAAATCACTTAAAATCAAAAATCCATTATAATCCATATATAATCTCCTTTCTTTGGTGTCTTCTCTGGTGCCAGGCACCAGCTAAAATATCTCTTTTCTCCGGTGCCTGGCACCAGCCATTGTAACCTGCTATTTTACTATTAATCCCATGAGCCTTGTGAGCTCTAGAGCTTGGAGGGCAGTGACCTCAGCTCCTTTTAAATTTTCTATTTCAACATCAATTCCAGCTATATTACAGGTGGTAAAATCCACTTTATTTAGAGGTGTTTTATTAAAATATCCATTAGTTAGATTTGTATCCCTAAAAAGTAGTCCTTCCTTCTTTACCTCTTGAAAAATACCTCCCTGCAAGTCGCTGTCTATAAAATGAAGTCCTTTTACCTTTGAGAAGGAAAGATTTAAATACCTTCCTGATACTCTTTCCATAAGAACATCCTTGATATTACTTTCATCAAATCTAGCTCCCACTAGTTTACTACCTATAAACTCCACCCTATGTATACTTCCTCCACTGAAGGAGGCATTGGATAAATCACAGCCTTCAAATATACAATCTATCATATCTACTCTTGAAAAATCGCAATTTATAAAAACCACTCTCCTAAAAATACAGGAATCAAAGGAAAAACCTCTGAAATCTTTGTTTTCTAAAATAGTATTTTCTATAAGTTTATCTCTTAAGCTATCCACGGAGTCTATATATTCCTCTGGAGCTTCCATTAGCTCCGGTTCCTCTAAAATTTTAGGTTTTTGTAGCTTTAAATTTTTAACCATAGAATTCAAAGACAGCTTAAAAAAGCTATCTTTCTATCCTCCTCTATATTATTTCTTGTGCTTATATTATATCGCCAATGCTTATGTTATAAAGTACATACTCTATATTATTAGTTGCATGTTTTATATTACAAAGTGCTTATTCTGTATTATTACAGATGTAAATTATACTTTCTACTTTAACATAAATCCCCTATCCTCTAGGAATTTTTTCATATGAGGCCTCTGAGGCTTGCTCATTAAATTAGCCACTTGACTGCTCCAAGTATCCTGTCTTTTCCCCTCAGTTCTCATAGTATAATAATTCTTAATTCTTTCATTATACTCCTTAAGGAGCTTTTCATCCTCATCGCACTTATATTGATTCTTTTTATAAACCACTGGAAGAGGAAGTCTTTCCTTAACTTCTGTAATTTCCTCAGGATATCCTAGACACATGCCTACAAGAGGATATGAATTTTTAGGAAGAGCAATAATCTCAGCTATCTTCTCTGGATTATTTCTTATACCTCCTATATATACTCCTCCAAGTCCTAGAGACTCCGCTGCTATCATGGCATTTTGCGCTGCTAAGGCTGCATCTACCGTAGCAATTATAAGTCCTTCTGTATATCCTCCTTCAAAAACAGCTCCATTATCTGCACAGGCTTTTTCTATTCTGCTAAAATCCGCACAAAAAACTAAAAACACAGGACACTCTTCTATATAGCTCTGCTTTCCTGATAACTCTGCTATAGCCCTTCTTTTCTCCTTATCTTCAATAGAAATTATACTATAAGCCTGAATAAAATTGGAAGTGGAAGCACTTTGAGCACTTTTTATAATTTCAATTAGCTTTTCCTCCTCAATATCCTTGCTTTTATATTTTCTGATAGACCTGTGATTTTGAATAAGCCTTATTGTTTCATTCATAGCATTTACCTCTTTTCTCCGGTGCCTGGCACCAGCTAAAATTTCTCTTTTCTCCGGTGCCTGGCACCATCCCCTACTATTATACCAAAACAAAGGCTGTTTAAGTCCCACAACTTAAACAGCCTTTGTTTTGGTAATTCTATTACCTTATATGCAGCAATTCTATTACCTTATATGATTAACCGCCTTTAAAAAATAAAAAAAGACGCTAAGAACCCGTATGAGTTCATAGCGCCTTTGCTATCTATATTAAAATTATAGTGTTAGGTTTATCCTATGTCAAGGGTGTAAATGGATAACAAAAAAATTTACAAAACTTAATGGGCTCACGTATAATTATTAATAAGAAAGGTGCATCTCCTTTCCTTTTCATTTATTAGGAGATTTGTTTATGGAAACGGTACTTATTATCTCAAACTCTGAAAAGAGTTCTAAAATGCTAAAGGATCTGATACTTTCTAAGTATTCATTCAATATAAATATTGCTCATAGTGCAGAGGAAGCCAAATTAAAAATATTGAAGGAGAGTTATGAGCTTATTATAATTAATACCCCATTAAGAGATGACCAAGATAATAATCTCCCCTTCTTTTTTTCTAAATCTACCATTGCGGGTATAATGGTTATTCTTAAATCAAATGCTTCTAAAGCACTAGCTGATAAGCTTCAGGAGGAAGGCATAATTACTCTCAGCAATCCAATTAACCCATCCTTATTCTTTCAAGGGATGGAAGCGGGTTTTACCCTTTATAAACGAATGGTGAAGCTTAAGAAAGAGAATATTAGAATGCAAAAAAAGCTTCAAGAGCTTCAGATTGTTTTTAGAGCAAAATGCACCTTGATACAGCACTTTAATTTTTCTGAGGAGGAAGCTCATCGCTTCTTGGAAAAAAGAGCCATGGACACCAGAGAAAGTCTAAAAGAAACAGCGGAATATATAATTGCCTTATATAGTAATGGAAACGGCTAATACACCTCTTATCTAGAGAATACCCCCATAAAGCATAGAAACAAAAAATTCTTGCTTTATGGGGGTATTTATGGCTATTCTAAGCCTCTAGCTGATTATTTAAAGAAGTCCTCTAAGATTCTTTTACATTCTTCTTCCAGGTTATACTTTAATATATCCTTTTTTCCAATCCAAGCTGCATTATTTATTGTCTTGTGAGTAACTATATTTTGCTTTATCATTCCGGAATAAACTAAAAATTCATCTTCATTGCCTTCTGAAATAGGGTAGCTTCCAATCTCCTTTAATTCAAAGACTGTACAATCCAAGTCCTTTTCCACTGCCTTAGTAATACATTTCTCAGGAGTTTCTTTACCCTTTATTTCCTTTCCTACTAATGCCCATTCTCCAGTAGCCTTCTTACCTCTTTGGATAACAAGAACATTTTTGTAGGTATCATAGATAATTATAACCGTTCCAATAATATTCCCCATATCTTCCTCCATGCTGTGTAAAATCATAATTTCTACCTTAATTCTATCATAAAAGCAATATAAATAAAGGCTTTATTCATTAAAGAAGGATGTAAAATAAATTCTTTAACATTACAATCCAGGCTAATCTTTTTTTATTATTGATGGGTCCTTATCCGTATTGTTCTTTATATTTTCTCTAAACATTTCATACACTTTTGTTCTATTTTTCTCAGATAATAATATATTAAAATATCCTAATATGGAAAGGAGGATACTTTTGAAAAGAAATTTATATCACGCTGAAAAGATAAGAGATATAAGAACACTTGTGAGGAGAGCTGCAGATCTATATGACCAGAGAATTGCCTATAAAGAGATAGGTTCTGATAAAGAAATAGTAGAATACAGCTTTTCAAGATTGGAGGAGGATATGGATGCTCTAGGCACAGCGCTTCTCCACAAAGGGTTTGAAGGAAAACATATTGCTATTTTAAGTGAAAACTCCTATGCATGGGTACTTAGCTATCTAGCGGTTATAAATGGGGTAGGTGTAGTAATACCTATGGATAAGGAGCTGACAGATGAGGATATTATAACTTTATTAAAAAAGAGTGATGCAGATGCACTTATCTGCTCCGAAACCTTTTATCCATCACTAGAAAATATTCTAGCTAATTGTCCAAAGCTTGAAAGCTGCATTATCATATCTTCTCTCCCTAAGGAGAAATATATCACATTAAACGAGCTTATTGATCTTGGAAAAAAACTTTTAGAAGAAGGTGTAAGGGATTATTTAGGTGCTCCAATTCCAGTGGAGAATATGTCAGAAATTATTTTCACCTCTGGAACCACCGGCGCTAACAAGGGAGTAATGCTAAGCCAGAAAAATATAATGTCTGTGGTTTATGGGGCCTTCCACCTCATCAAGCCTGGAAAGGTAAGTATTTCAGTACTACCTCTTAACCATTCCTACGAATGCTCCTGCCACATTCTTGGAGGAATATATTGGGGACTTACCGTTTGTTTTAATGACAGCCTTAAAAATTTAACAAAAAATCTTAAAAGATTTTGTCCAGACTTTACCATAATGGTTCCTTTATTTTTAGAATCCATAGATAAGCTCATATGGAAGACATCAAAAGAGGTAGGCTTAGTTGGCCATCTTAAATATGGAATTAAATTCAGCAATCTAATAAGAAAGCTTCATATCGATCAGAGAAGGAGATTTTTTAAGCCTATTTTAGAGTCCTTTGGTGGAAATTTGGAACAGGTGGTCTGTGGAGGTGCTCCCTTAAGAAATGAGACCATTACAGCCTTTGATAACTTAGGAATAAATGTGGTTAATGGTTATGGCATATCTGAATGTGCCCCTTTAGTAGCTGCAAACTGCACCGCATGGAAGAGGCTTGGCTCTGTAGGTTATATAGTACCTATCTGTCAAGTTAGAATAATGAACAAAGATCGAAATGGCAGCGGAGAAATACAAGTTAAGGGAGATAATGTTATGCTTGGCTATTATAAGGATGAAGCTGCAACTAAGTCTACCTTCACAGAGGATGGATGGTTCATAACAGGAGATCTTGGCTACCTGGATAAGGATAACTTTCTTTATTTAACTGGCAGGGATAAAAATCTTATAATACTTCCCAATGGAAAAAACGTGCATCCAGAGGAGCTAGAGGAGACAATTACCTCCAGTATTCCCTATGTTAAAGAAGTTGTTGTTACTTCCTCTATAGGTAATAAACTAGATGAATCCTCAATCCATGCCTATATATATTTTGATCCTTCCAGCGTTCAGGAAAGTGGTTATGAAAACCTTCGCTCTCAGATAAAAGCAGATATTAAAAAAATCAACAGAAGGCTAGCGGTATATAAAAGAATCAGCAGCATCTTTATAAGTGAAAAGGAATTTGAAAAGACAACTACAAAGAAGATAAAAAGACAAGCCTTAAGAGAGGAGGATTTTATCAGTGCTTAGTATGATAAGAAAAATAATAGTAGAATTTGTAGACATAGAGGAAGATAAAATTACCGAGGAAACAAATTTTTTACAGGACTTAAATATAAATTCCTATGATTTTGCTAATATAATTGGAAAAATGGAGGAAAACTTAGGTATTGAAATTCCGGACCGGGACCTAAGACAGTTAGAAACTGTTGGAGAAATAAAGGAATATCTTCTAAAAAAGTTGCAGTAATATATGTAGGTTATCTAGATCAAGAACAAGGTTTTAGAGGACAGGATCAAAGAGCCTATGCCTACTCCCTTCTTTCTTCCCTACTATTAGCTGAAGCTTCAATAGATCTTTGTAATGAGACCTTAATAAAGAACAAATGGGGCAAACCTCTTTTAAAAAACCACCCACATCTTCATTTCAATATAAGCCACTGCCCCAGTGCTGTAGCCTGCTGCATTTCTCCTTTGCCAATAGGTATAGACATTGAAGAGGCCAGAAAATTCTCTCCCTATGCCTTAAGACATTGCTTCAACTCTGCTGAAATACAATCAATTTTAAAATCATCTGATAAGAATAAAGAGTTTTTTAGACATTGGACCTTAAAGGAAAGCTATATTAAAGCTCTGGGGATGGGCATGTCCTACCCCATGAAGTCTATTTCCTTTCAAATAGAAAATGATAGGATAAAAGCCAATAATAAAGGTAGATTTTTGCTCTTAGAAGATAAGAGAAATTATTTGACTTCATGCTGCTATGGAGTCGGAAAGGTAATAAATAATGGAAAAATTTATTCAATTTAATAAAGTAAAGAAGATTTATCAGATGGGAGAGGTAGAAATAGAAGCTCTGGCAGGTGTGGATTTTTCTATTTCAAAAGGAGAATTTGTTATTATAGCTGGTGCCAGCGGAGCGGGTAAAAGCACCATATTAAATATTTTAGGAGGAATGGACACACCAACCTCCGGCAAAATAATCGTTGATGGAGAAACTATAAGCTCCTATAAGCAAAAGGATTTAATAACCTATCGCCGCTATGATGTAGGCTTTGTTTTTCAATTTTATAATCTTGTACAAAACCTTACAGCTATGGAAAATGTTGAGCTAGCATGCCAGGTTAGTGAAAATCCTCTAAATATTCAGCAGGTTATAGAGGACGTGGGTCTTAGCTCAAGAAAAAACAATTTTCCCTCACAGCTATCTGGTGGTGAACAGCAAAGGGTTGCTATAGCTAGAGCCCTAGCAAAAAACCCTAAACTTCTCCTTTGTGATGAACCCACAGGAGCCTTGGATTATGAAACAAGTAAATCCATATTAAAGCTTTTACAGGATACCTGTAGAAGAACTGGCATGACTATAGTTATAATAACTCACAACCTTGCCCTTACAGACATTGGTAATAGGGTAATAAGGGTAAAGAGTGGGAGGATAGACTCTGTGGCCATAAATGAGAATCCTATGGATGTGGAAAAGGTAGGCTGGTAATATGCTAAGAATATTATTTAAGGATTTTAGAAGAGAAATAAGAGAATCCTTAGGACGTTTCCTTTCCATCTTTACCATAGTTCTAATTGGTGTATCCTTCTTCTCTGGTGTTAAGGCTGCAGCACCGGATATGAGGCACACGGCAGATAAGTATTATGATGACTATAATATGATGGATATTAATATTATGTCCACCTTAGGTCTATCAGAGGAGGATATTGTAGAAATATCAAAAATAGATAATGTTTCAAAGGTCCAACCGGGATACTTTGTTGATACTGTAAGTATAATAGGTGCCACAGAATATGTATTCAGACTTCATAGTCTTCCTAATGAAGTTATTAAAAATCATGATGCAGAATATTTAAATAAAGTTAAGCTTGTGGAAGGCCGCTTTCCTGAAAAATCCGGAGAATGCCTTTTAGAGGAATCTAGAGCAATAGACTTAGGAGTAAAAATAGGCGATAAGCTAAAGCTTAGCTCAGGAAAAGATGTCCCTATAACTGAGGAGGCTCTAGATATTGACACCTTTACCATTGTCGGTAAGGTTGTCTCGCCATATTATATATCTTATGAAAAGGGCTCATCAGATATCGGCACAGGGAAGGTAAGCTTTTTCCTAATGATACCAAAGGAAGATTTTAAATATCCTGTTTATACTGAGGCTTTAGTTACAGTAAAGGATGCAAAACCCTTAAATTCCTATAGTAAGGAATATGATAAAAAAGTAGACAAGGTTCTTTCTTCCTTAGAGAATCTTGGGGTTGATAGAAGCACACTGCGCCTTTCAGATATAAAGGCTGAGGCTATGAAAAAGCTTCAGGAGGCAAAGGATCAGTACAATGAGCAGAAAAGACTTTATGATGAAGAGATACAAAAGGCAGAATCTGATTTAAATGATGCTTACGGCAAGCTTGTTGAAGGAGAAGCCACCCTTAAAGAAGAGAAGGAAAACTATAATGCAAATCATGCTGCTGCTGTGAAGGCCATAGCTGAGGCAGAAAAAGATCTGGCAGAAGGTGAAGCCGCCTATGCCCAAGGACTTAAGGAATATAATGACAGTATGGCTGAGTTCGGAGAGGACTTAGAGAATTTAAATAATATCATCGGAGGTATTAATGGAAGAATGGCTGAAGCAAAGGCTCAGATAGCAAGGTTGGAGCTAGAACTTCAGGACCCCAATTTAACAGAAGAGGAACGAGCAGAAAAAGAACAACTCTTAGCCAGCTATAAATCCCTAGTAGGCTTATTAGAGGATGAATTAGACTCTGCAAATAATTTAAACGACTATGCTCAAGGTCAGCCTGCTAAAGCAAAACAGCAGCTAGATGCTGCAAGAAAAACTCTAGATGAGGGCCACAGAGAGCTAGCCAAAGCAAAACGTGATTTAGCTGCGGGAGAAAAGGAAGCCAACTCTAAATTTAGTGCTGCAGAAAAAGAGCTAAAGGATGGCTGGGAGGAATATTATGCTGGCAAAGAAACCTTTGAGCAGAAGAAGCTGGAGGGAGCTATAAAGCTAGAAGAGGCCCGAGATAAAATAATCCGTGGAGAGAATGAAATTGAAAGGCTATCTAAACCTCAATGGTATGTCTTAGATAGAAGCTCAAATTATGGATTTATGGATTATAAGCTTACAGCAGAAAGAATTAATTCTATAGCTAATGTATTTCCTGTATTCTTCTTTTTGGTGGCTGCTTTAGTATGCTTAACTACTATGACCAGAATGGTGGATGAACAGCGTGGAATCATAGGAACCTACAAAGCCTTAGGCTACAATAATAATCTTATAGCCCTAAAGTATGTTATGTATGCTGCTATAGCTAGTATTTTAGGAGGAGTCTTAGGGATAATTCTAGGTATAAACACCTTCCCAAAGGTAATATTCTCTTCCTACTCTATGATGTATACATTACCTAAGCTAGAGCATATTAGTCAGCCTCTCCTTATGACATTAAGTATCCTTATGGGAGTTATAGTAACTACCTCTGCTTCCCTAGGAGCCTGTTATAAAGAGCTCAGAGAGCTTCCCTCACTGCTTTTAAGGCCTAAATCTCCTAAGGCAGGAAAGGCTATATTTTTAGAAAAATTCTCCTCCTTATGGAAAAGGCTTTCCTTTTCACATAAGGTTACAGCAAGAAATCTCTTTAGATACAAAAAACGTTTCTTTATGACAGTTATAGGTATTGCAGGCTGTGCAGCCCTACTTCTGGCAGGCTTTGGTCTAAATAATTCCATAAGCCAAGTAGTGAAGAAACAGTACAAGGAGATTTTCAATTATGACTTGGATGTCAGGTTCAAAGCGGAGTCCACTGTGGAGGATAAGGAAAGAATTATCTCTAGTCTTGAGAAGAATAAAAGATTTAAATCCCTTCTTGAGGTTACTGATATTAACGCCACCTTAAAGTCAAAGGGAGAGGACTTGCCTGTTTCCCTGATAATCCCTAAGAATGATGAGGAATTTATCGATTATATCACATTAAGAAGCCGTACCAGTCAAAGGTATTTCTCTATTCCTAAGAAAGGTATTGTCATATCTGAAAAGCTTTCTAAGGAGCTTGGAGTTACTGTGGGTGCATCTATTGAGATGGATACCGGAGATGGCTTTAGAAAAAAGGTTGAAGTAGCTGCAATTACTGAAAACTATGTTTTTCATTATGCCTATATGTCACAGGATTATTATAAGGAAATCTTCCGCTTAGCTAAACCTATTAACAGTGTAATTGTTAAACTCAAAGAAACCTCTGAAGATATAGAACGAGAGCTTAGCCAAAGCCTTATAAAGGACAAGGGAGTAGCCTCTGTAACCTTTTATTCTGCTGTTGCTTCAGAATTTGGGGATAAGATCAGCAGCCTTAATAATATAGTTTATGTAATTATAATATCTGCAGGACTCCTAGCTTTTGTAGTACTTTACAATCTCACAAATATTAATATTGGCGAGAGAATAAGAGAAATAGCTACTATTAAAGTTCTTGGCTTTTATAACTCTGAGGTTACCTCCTATGTTTATAGAGAAAATATCATTCTATCCCTTATAGGAGCAGCCTTGGGACTTTTCTTAGGAATATTTCTTCATAGATATATAATGGTATCCATAGAACAGGATGGTATTATGTTCGGTAACCTTATAAAGCCAATAAGCTTTTTATATTCCTTTTTAATAACCCTTGCCTTTTCTATACTAGTGAATATTGCTATGTACAGAAGACTTACTAATATACCCATGGTGGAGTCACTTAAGTCAGTAGAATAAAATAAAGGAGAGAAAGCTAGATGGAAAGAGAATTATACCCTCTTACTGCTGCACAAAATATTCTGTTTTATAGCCAAAAATATTCCTTTCAAAAACAGATAAATAATGTAGCTACCCTTTTACTTATTGAAGAAGATATTGATATAGAGATTTTTAAGAGTGCCCTTTTAAAGAGCTATGAAAGAATCGACGCCCTTAGATTAAGGATTACAAAGCATGAAGGCTCAGTAATGCAGTATTTTTTAGATAAAGAGCAGCCTGAAATGCATTACCTTAATCTTTCAGGTAAAAACCCTGAAGAGGTAGATGCTGTATTTAATAAATTAGCTTCTAAAAGAGTTACTCACTTTGATAAGCCCTTAAGCAGAGTTTTTTTCTTAGAAAACTGTAATGGCATGAAGGGAATTTTCTTTATAGTAAGCCATCTTATATTAGATTCCTGGGGTATATGTAATTTCTTTAAGGATGTGATGTCCGTCTATGAGGCAATGGCCAAGGGTGGAGAGTATCCAAAAGCTCCTTATGCCTATAAGGATTTAATGCTTCAGGAATTAAATTATAGGAATACTCCACAGTATATTAAGGATAGAGAGTACTGGATTAATGAGTTTTCTCCCACAAATGAGCCTATATTCACTCATTTGAATGGCTCTAAGGTTCTTGATAAAGTTCGTAAAAAGAAAAAAAATCCTTTATATAGAAGAGCAACTTCACTATCTTTCCTATCCTTTGCATCCCAGGAGATTTTGCTCATACCTAAGGATATGGTAGATAAAATGAAGCTCTTCTGTAGTGAGCACAGGCTTCCTGTGCAAACTCTCATAATGCTTGCTTATAGAAGTTTTATTTCTAAAATAAATAGGCGCGAAAAGGATATCTTATTCTATACAGTCCTTGCTCGGAGAGGAACCCTAGCAGAGAAGAGCTCCGGTGGCAGCAGGGTTTATTTCTTACCCTTTAGAACTATTTTAGATGAAAGCACCACCTTCAAAGATTCCCTAGAGATGCTGGCAGAAAAACAAAGCAGCATCTATAAACATTCAGCCATAAATCCTTTAGAAAATATGGGCATCATTACAAAGGCATATAATAAAAAGCCCACAGAAGCCTATGCTTCAGGCTCTTTAACCTTTCAGCCTATACCAATAGTTCATCCTAATGGAGCTAAAATACACAGCAAATGGTATTGCAACGGTGCTTCAAGTAACTATTTCTATATGACTGTTATGGATGATGACGGCTCCGGTGCCCTTCGCTTCTATTATGAATATAAGAAAACTATAGTTAGTGTAGAAAGTATAAGAGAGCTTCACAGCTATATGCTTAAATTCATTGAAACAGGTCTTAATAATAAGGATATAACTATAGGAGAGCTTTTATCTTTAGAGTAGAAGGCTTTTAACCAAATAACTAAGCTTTAAAATAAAAAGGACTAGGGGCTGGGGAAATCCCCCACTCCTAGTCCATATTATATAATTTAACTTAAACTCTTAAGTTATATAATTTAGCTTAAGCTCTTAATTATTATGCTATAAGCCATGTCTTTTACCTTTTTATTCTCTTCTTCAGAATGTAATCCGTGACAGAGGCAGCTGGTAAAACCTAAAATAGCACTTTTAAATACTAAAAGCTCCAAATCACTATTATCCTGATCCCTTATTATTCCTTCTTCTATTCCTTGATTCACAACCACTCGTAGAATCTTACTAATTGTTTTGTTCTTAAGCTCCTCTGCTTGATGAATGTTTTTTAGCATTCCTGTTATCTCAAAAGGCCTTAAATTGAACAAAAATGCATTAGATATAGAATTATGTTCCTTTACATAGCGCTCTATAATATTAAAGATTCCATAGCACTTCTCCTTAAAGCTTGTGAGTTCTCGTAGGGTCTCAGATATTAATAAAAGCTCTTTTTCCAAAGTGTATATTAATGCCTTTCTAAGTATTTCATCCTTTGAAGAAAAATAATCGTATATAGTCCCTTTGCCTATCCCTGCTGCTGTTGCTATATCCGATACCTTTAAGGTATGAAGACTTTCACCTTCACTAAGAAGCTTATTAACTCCTTGAAATATCAATAGCTCCTTCTCTGAATAGGCATGATCTTTCACTACATATCCTCCTCATCTATGATTATTGGTTTCAATTCCTTACGATGCATAATGTCATAAATCACTGGTACTACAAAAAGAGTTAAAATAGTAGCATAGGTTAGTCCACCTATTGTTACTATGGCCATAGGCTGTACCATATCAGCCCCCATGCCCATTCCCATAGCTAGAGTTGATAAACCCAATATAGTGGTTAAGGCAGTCATAAGTATAGGTCTCATTCTGGTTTTTCCAGCATCAATAAGAGCATCTTTCTTATCCATCCCCTCTAACCTAAGCTGATTTACATAATCCACAAATACTATACCATTATTAACGACTATTCCCGCCAGCATTAGAAAGCCAAGCATAGCTATCATGCTAAGCTCAAAACCTGAAATTAATAGTGCTATGAAACCACCTGTAAAGGCTAGAGGTATAGTAAACATAACAATAAAAGGTGATAGGAGGGATTGAAACTGAGCTACCATTATAAGATAAATAAATACTATTGCTAAAGTAATCATCTTAATTAAATCGCTAAAGGCTGTATTTATTGATTCTAATTCCCCCTGCATTTCCACAGAATATCCTTTAGGAACTTCATAGCCTTGAAGCTTTTTCTCTACCTCACTGCTTACAAGACTGACGTTATGATTTTTATCCACCGCTGCTGTTACAGATATGAACCTAGACTGATTTTCATGATTTATAGAAGCTAAACCTTCCACCTCTTCTATAGCAGCAATATCAGTTAAGGCTACCTCTTCCTCTTTACCATTATTATTCACATTAAATTTATAATCCTTAAGTTTTTCTCTGCTTAAAGTATCCTCTTCACTTTTAACAAGAATAACGGAGTAATCATCTTCACCTACTGTGAGGCTTGTGGCTGTGGTTTCATTTTTTATTGCTGAGGCAATTTCTTGATATACTGTAGCCACGGTAAGTCCGTAGGAAGTAGCCTTATTCTTATCCACGGTTATCCTTGTTTCCTTTGCTGCATCCTCCTGGCCGTTACTTATGTCCTCTGTTCCCTCTACTTCTCCTATTAAAGCCGCTACGTCCCTACTGATTTCCTTGAGCTTATCTAGATCATTTCCCCTTTATTACA
>JAEXZL010000143.1 GCA_023451395.1 Bacillota bacterium
ATGACTGGTGATGGAGTTAATGATGCTATGGCACTTAAAAAGGCAGATATAGGTGTAGCTATGGGAATAACCGGTACCGATGTTGCCAAAGGAACTGCAGATATAGTATTAACAGATGATAACTTTGCAAGTATAGTCCATGCGGTAGAAGAAGGAAGAATCATTTACAGCAATATTAGAAAATTTGTTTTCTTCCTGTTATCCTGTAACGTTGGTGAAATACTCATTGTATTTTTAGCATTACTTTTGAATATACCTACTCCTCTTATTCCAATTCAGCTATTATGGCTTAATCTTGTAACTGATAGCTTCCCAGCTCTTGCTCTTGGTACAGAGAAGGGTGAATCGGATATAATGACCCAAAAGCCAAGAAAGGCAGAAGAGCCTATAATAGATAAATCTATGATAGCAGGAATTTTAGTACAGAGTGTAGCCTTGGTTGTGGCAGTGCTGGGAGTTTATATCTTAGTTCTTAATAGGTATCCAGATTATGCTACTAATCCAGAGCATTTAAAAATTGCTAGAACCTATGCCTTTGTAACCTTAATTCTTGCAGAGGTGTTAAGATCATTCTCCAGCAGATCTGAGAAGGAATCTATATTTAAAATTGGAGTATTCTCTAACAAAACTCTTAATTACGCAACAATACTTTGCTTCTTCTTATTGGCTATAGTTATTTATGTTCCATTTTTAAGACCAATATTTGAAACTGTAAAGTTAAATTTATTTGATTGCGAGATTATATTAGCCTTCTGCTTGATTCCCTTAGCAGCTGGTGAAATTTATAAGGTTATAAAGAGAGCAATATCTAAATAAGAAAAAAAACAAGGCTTAGCCTTGTTTTTTTTCTTATTATTTCTGAATATTCCTACAAATATTTCGTTTAATTAATACATAAACGGCACATAGCATTGACTAGCAATTGTGAACAATATATAATATAAATAATATATCATATATAATATATAATATATTATTTAACAAGTACAGAAAGGAGATATAATTAGAGGTGAAGGAAAAGAGTAAAGATTTTCCCAAATATCTTAAGGGTTATGGAAAAATAAAACCTTATAAGGGCATTAAAAATGGTTGTGAAACTTTGGAATACAGTATTAAACATAAGATTAAGATAAATAACAGAAGAAATAAAATGGTTTCCATGGAAGAATTGCTAAAGGAAGTAGAGATAAAAGATGGAATGACAATATCCTTTCATCATCACCTTCGTAATGGAGATTATGTTATTAATTACATAATGAAATATATTGATAAACTAGGAGTTAAGGATTTAACTGTTGCTTCCAGTGGTTTTTTCCCAATAAATAAGGAGTTTGTAGATTATATTGAAAAGGGAACGGTAAGGAAAATATATACAAGCTATATAAATGGACCTGTGGCAGAAGCAGTTTCCAAGGGTTTGCTGAAGGATCCTGCAGTATTGCAAACCCATGGAGGGAGAGCAAGAGCAATAGAATCTGGTGAGTTACATATAGATATTGCCTTTATTGCTGCATCTGAATGTGATTGCCAAGGAAATATGAATGGAAAAAATGGACCATCAGCCTTTGGGGTATTAAGCTATGCTTGTCCAGACGCAGCTTATGCTGATACTGTTGTAGCTGTAACCGATAACATAGTTCCTTATCCAGCTTTTCCTATAGATATAAGTCAAGAATATGTGGATTACATAATAACTATGGATCATATTGGCAACCCCTCTCTAATTACCTCTGGTACTACTAAGATTACAGAGAACCCCCAAAATTTAGGTATAGCAAAAACCGCAGCTGAAGTTATTCAGGCTTCAGGATATCTTAAAGATGGTTTTACTTTTCAAACGGGAGCAGGAGGAACTTCTTTAGCTGTGGCAGCCTTTATAAAGGAAAAGATGATTAAAGAAGGAATTAAAGGTGGGGCTATTTTAGGAGGAACTACTAAATATTCCGTTGAGTTATTAAAAATGGGACTTTTTGAAAAAATATTAGATGTACAGTGTTTTGATAAAGATGCTATTGAATCTATTTATTCAAATCCTGGTCATCAAGGTATGTCTGCAGGGTTGTATGCTAATCCATGGAATAGGGGAGCAGTAGTAAATTCCTTAGATGTGGTGGTGCTAGGAGCTACAGAGGTAGATGTAAATTTTAATGTCAATGTAATTACTAATTCACTGGGAAGCATAATGGGAGCAAGTGGAGGACATTCAGATACCGCTGCTGGGGCTAAGTTATCAATAATAGTAACACCTTTAATTCGAAAAAATCTTCCAATGATTCGTGAAAGAGTTACCACAATAGCTACTCCAGGAGAAACAGTGGATGTTATTGTTACTGATTATGGTGTAGCAGTGAATCCCAAAAGGGAGGATTTAATAAAAAGGATATCAGAATACGGTATACAGATAAAGTCAATAGAGCAATTAAGAGCTATAGCGGAAGAGAAGACAGGAAAGGTAGAAAATAAGATTAATAGAAAAAGAATTGTTGCAGTTGTACAGTATAGAGATGGCAGTATAATAGATGTAATTAGGAAGATTTGAACATTATTTAGTGTATATTAATATCTTCTCTTGATATATTTTACATATAATATATAATATATAATGACTGTCTATAATTATCTATTTTAGCCAATTAAAAAAACAATAATTTTATATTTGTTGATTTTATATAAAAGAGGAGATGTTATTGTGGAAAAACCTGAATATTACACAAAATCAGAATATGTATATAATGTAATAAAAGAAGATATATTATCCGGAAGATATTCCTCGGGAGAAAAAATAGTAATAAGAAGTGTAGCAGAAAGGCTTAATACAAGTGATATCCCTGTAAGAGAAGCCATGCGTAAACTTCAAGCGGATAATCTTGTTAATATGGTGCCTCATGTAGGCGCTACCGTTACC
>JAEXZL010000154.1 GCA_023451395.1 Bacillota bacterium
ATAATGAGGATGCCTTCCGCTGCAGATATATTTATGAGCATTTAAAAGCAATAACAGAGTCAGACTTACCAATAACAAGATATTATCACTGGTGCTTTTGCGACAACTTTGAATGGGTTGAGGGGGAAAGTGCAAGATTTGGATTAGTCCATGTTAATTATGAAACTCAGGAGAGAACAGTTAAAAAGTCTGGTGAATTTTATAGTAGTATTATAGAGGAAAAGGGCATATCAGAAGAGCTCTATAATGAATATATAAAAGAAGAAAAATATCATTATTGATAAGGAGGCATACTTTGATTACTATTGATAAAACAAGCTTTCGGTTAGATACGGAAAATACAACTTACATCTTTCAGAAAACAAAGTATGGACATTTGGAGCATATTTATTATGCACAATTATTAAGCAAAGAAGATAGCGCCAGTATCTTAAGGCAAAAACGATCTATTCAGGTGGGCAGTAGTGTTTTATATAATAAGAAAGATAATATCTATGGCCTTGATTCTATGTGCCTGGAATGGTCAGACAATGGTCGTGGAGATTATCGCCATAGCCCTACAGAGTTTAAAATGCCTGATGGCAGCTTCGTTACAGATTTTATTTATCATAGTCATGAGCTTATTGATGGCTCCCTTTCAATGAATACCCTGCCATCTGCTTATGGAGGGGATGAGACATTAAAAATTACATTAAAGGACAAGGTTTATACTATTTATATTGACTTATATTATTCTGTTTTTAAAAATACCGATGTTATAACAAGAAGAGCCGTGGTGAGGAATGAGTCTGAGGAGCCCCTGACAATCAGGCGTATCATGAGTATGTCCTTGGATTTACCTGATGAGGCCTTTCAAATCTATACCCTAGATGGTGCTTGGATTAAAGAGGCTAATTTGCATAAACGCCCTGTTTCTTATGGAATTACCATGAATTCTTCCACAACAGGTGCAAGCAGTAATCGTCATAATCCTGCATTTTTATTGGCAGAAGCTGATGCCACGGAGAATTATGGTTCTGTATATGCCTTTAATTTAGTTTATAGCGGTAATCATTATAGTATAGTTGAAAAGAGCGACAGGGATTATCTTCGTATTGCCATGGGCATTAATCCTCATTGCTTTGAATGGATATTATCACCTGGCGAGAAGTTTGAAACTCCAGAGGCAGTGATGACCTACAGCAATAAAGGCTTCAATGGAACAAGTCATCATATGCATGATTTTATTAATGAGCACATTGTAAGAGAAAATTGGAAGAAAAAAGATAGACCAGTGCTGTTAAATAACTGGGAGGCCCATTTTTTTGATTTTAATGAAGGAAAGTTATTGACCCTTGCTAAAGAAGCAAAAAAACTAGGAGTTGAATTATTTGTTTTGGATGATGGCTGGTTTGGTAAGCGTAATTCCGATAAGGCAGGTCTGGGAGATTATAATGTCAACAAAAAAAAGCTACCTACAGGGATAAAGGGCTTTGCTAACAAAATAAAAAATATGGGTCTAGGCTTTGGTCTTTGGTTTGAGCCAGAAATGGTCAATGAAGATAGTGACCTTTACAGAAAGCATCCTGAATATGCGATAAAACTTCCAGGACGCCAAGAGGTTTTAGGAAGAAATCAAATGGTACTAGATCTCTGTCAAAAAGAAGTTCGTGATTATATAGTGCACCAGGTTACTACCCTGTTAGATGAGGCAGATATAAGTTATGTAAAATGGGATATGAATCGTCATATTGCAGAAGGATTTTCTACTGCACTCAAAAATCAAGGAGAGTTTTATCATAGATACATATTGGGACTTTACGAGATTTTAGAGCGTATTTTTGTACCAAGACCTCATATTTTGTTGGAAAGCTGCTCTAGTGGAGGCAATCGCTTTGATTTAGGAATGCTGTGCTTTGGTCCACAAATTTGGGCTTCTGATGATACAGACCCCATTGAAAGGTTAAAAATACAGGGAGGCTTATCCTACTTTTATCCCCCCTCTACCATGGGTGCTCATGTTTCACAATCCCCACATCAGCAAACCCTGAGGGAAACACCTCTTGCTACCAGGTTTCACGCTGCATGCTATGGCTGTCTTGGCTATGAGCTTGATTTAAAATATCTCACACCAGAAGAAAAAAAAGATATAGCCGATCAAATCACATTTTATAAAAAGTATCGAAGAATATTCCAATATGGAAGGTTCTACAGAATTAACTCCTATAAAGAGAACAAAGTTTTATGGCAAACAGTAAGTAAAGATGGTGAAACAGCTTTGACAGGATTTTTTCAGACCTTAGCTACTGCTGCAGAAAGCAGTGACAAGCTTAGAGTCTTAGGCCTTAAAAAGGGAACTTATACAGTTAGGACACGGAACCAAAGACTTTATTTACAGCGTTTTGGAGGCCTTCTAAAGCATGTACTGCCTATAGAATTAAATCCTGAGGGCGCTATTCTTCGTATGGCAAATCGTCATTATAGCCTAAGAGACTCAGTGGAAAAGTATACCTGTTCTGCAGAGGCCTTAGAATCAGGAATTCCCTTAAGAGAACAATTTATAGGTACAGGCTACGATAAAAATATAAGAATCCTTGGGGATTTTGGTTCAAATTTATATATTACAGAGAAGAAAAGTCAGGAGGATTAAAAATGCATGGGAAAGTAAAAACAAATCATAATAGATATGCCTTTGGTCTTGGTACTATAGGCAGAGATATGCTCTATACTATGGTGAGCATGTACCTTTTGTTTTTCTTGACAGATATTCTAAACTTACCAGATTCTGTGATGTGGTGGGTTACAGGAGCTCTTACAGTGTTGAGAATTTTCGATGCTATAAATGACCCTATAATGGGGTTTTTAGTAGATAATACTCACTCAAGATATGGAAAGTTTAAGCCCTGGATAGTAATTGGAGGCATTATAGGCGAAATACTAACTATTTTATTATTCTTTGATTTTGGGTTGACTGGAGCAGGGTATGTAGCAATGCTTATCCTCATCTATCTTCTTTGGGATCTGACCTATGGAGCTAATGATATTGCTTATTGGTCCATGCTTCCTTCCTTGAGTCTTGACCAAAAGGAACGAGAGAAAATTGGTTCCTTTGCAAGGATTTGTGCAAATATAGGATTGTTTTCTGTAGTTGTAGGTATTTTACCTGTCACTAATGCTCTAGGGGGAGATAAAAGGGCCTGGCAAATTACCATTACAGCTATTGTTATCATTACTTGGGCTTTTCTTTGCTTTACTGTCTTTGGAGTAAAAGAAGATAAGAGTATACATGTTAAACAGGAATCCACCTCCTTAAAGGAAATGTTTCGCGTTCTCTTTAAGAATGATCAGCTTTTATTTACAGCAATTTCAATGGCTTTATTCATGATTGGTTATAGCACTACTACCAGTTTTGGAATCTATTATTTTAAATATGCTTTTAAAAATGAAGGAATGTACTCTGTTTTTGCAGCTATCCTTGGAGTGTCACAGCTAGCGGCTTTATCAATTTTGCCCTTGTTTTCTAAAAAATTTAGCAGAAGAAATCTATATACCTTTGCTACAATTTTAGTAGTTCTAGGCTATGTAATTTTCTTCCTTGCCCCCATGAATATGCTTTATATTGGTGCTGCCGGTGTTTTTATTTTTGTTGGGCAGGCATTTATTCAGCTACTGATGTTGATGTTTTTAACAGACACGGTAGAGTATGGGC
>JAEXZL010000178.1 GCA_023451395.1 Bacillota bacterium
GCTAAGAGCTTAAGAGGCGGCAAGATGGAGGATGTTATTTTTGCTGGAACTCAATATAGAAAGCCCGTTGGTTTAGCTCAAGTTTCCCTTACCTTAGATAATTCTAAAGGTGAGCTACCTATAGACTATAATGATGTAATAATCACTAGAAGGATATTCCGCTCTGGGGAAAGCGAATATTTAATTAACAACAGCAACTGTAGACTAAAGGATATCCAAGAGCTTTTTATGGATACAGGTATAGGTAAAGAAGGATATTCTATAATAGGCCAAGGTAAAATAGATGCTATTTTAAGTGGCAAACCTGAGGAAAGAAGAAAGCTATTAGAAGAAGCAGCAGGTATAGTAAAATACAAAACGCGTAAGGAAGAAGCAGAAAGAAAACTGCAAAATACCGAGCAAAACTTAGTAAGGATTCAGGATATACTAAGTACATATGAAGAAAGATTAGGGCCATTAGAGCTTGAAAGCCAAAAAGCAAAGCGTTTTGTATCACTGTCTAATGAAGTTGCAAATCTAGAAATATCCTATATTGTAGATAACCTTAATAAGTTAAAAGAAGGAATTGAAAAAGAAAATAATATTATCTTAAGTACAAATATGATAATAGAAGAGCTTAACAGGGAAAAGGGAAGTTTAAAAGAAAACCTATATGAAAAGAATAGAGAGCTTGAAAATCATGAAGCAATTAATAATGAAAATAAAAAAAATTACTATGAAAGCAAAAGCTCACTCCAAGAATTAGAACATCAGATAAATATTTTCAAGGAAAAAATAATTTTCTCCGAGGAAAACATTGAAAAGTCACAGACGGGTCTTAAAGAAATTGAGACAGCTAGTGTTGAACTTACTAGGACAAAGTCTTCTCTTGAGCTTGAATTAAAAGAAATCCAGGAGCAAAGAGACAAAGCTGAAAAAAACTTAAGAGATTTAGAAGAAGCAATTATTACCTCTACTAAAAAATTAGAGAATCATGAGCTAACTTATGAAAAGCTAAGAACAGAGGCTATAGAGCTTCTTAGAAAATCTTCTGATCTAGCAAATAAAAAATCACTTTTCCAAAGTGATTTAGATAAAAATAATAGTAGTTTAACTGAGCTAAAGGAGCAAGGGGAAAGCTATAAGGCTTTAACAGCAATTAATGTCAATACCATTTCTGGGCTCAACTCTTCCTTAGATGAAACAAACGTCCAAATAAGGCAGCTTGAAGAAAAATCAATACTCCTTAAGAAAGAATTGCGTAATAAAGGCGTTGAAAAGGATAATGTAGAAGTACAACTGAGAGGGTTAAATAATAACCTTAGCAAGTTAGAAGCTAATCTCTCAGTGCTTTCGAATTTAGAAAAGCAGTATGAGGGATATAATAAATCTGTAAAAAATCTCATAACCCATTGCGAAAAAGGCCACTGTCAAATAAAGAGAGAGGATTTTTTTCTGCTAGGAGATATACTTTCTGTAAAAAAACATTTTGAAACGGCAATAGAAATAGCCCTAGGTGCTGCTATTTCAGATATTATTACCTATGATGAGAGTACTGCAAAAACTCTTATAAATCATTTGAAAAAGCATTCTTTAGGAAGAGCCACCTTTTTACCCTTATCTATAATTAAAGGAAAAAAGGTTGAAATTAGTGATGAGGCAAAATCTCTCGCAGGTTATATTGGCATAGCTAGTGATTTAGTTGACTTTGACCAGAAATTTCACAAGGCTGTACTCCATGTTTTAGGAAGAACTATCCTATGTGAAGATATGGACAGCGCTCTTAATGTAGCAAAAAAAATAAATTATAGCAATAGAATTGTGACACTTCAGGGAGAAGTAATAAATGTTGGTGGAGCTCTTACAGGAGGAAGTACATTCCAGAAAAATTCCAGTATCATTAGCAGAAAGCGTGAGCTTGAAAATCTCACTGAAGCAATAAAAGATACAAACGAAAAAATTGCTCAATTAAATAGCAAACATAGTGAGATTGTACAAGGCTTTAATGAATTAGACGAAAGAATATTATCTACTCGTGAGGAAATACACACTAAAAATATCGATGTTACTAAACTTAAAGAAAAAATAATATCCGTAGAAAATGAGATTAAAAGAAATAATGATTATTTTGCTCTATCTGAAAAGGAAATAGCAGAAAAATCTAAGAAAAATGAAGATATTCTAAAAAAAATTGACGAGCTTGAGGTTCAAATTCAAACCTCAGTGCAGGAAGAAATAGATAACAGAAATGCCTTAAGCCAATTAGATAACAATATATCAGATAGCAGAAGTGTTTTGAATGATCAAAAGCAGGAAATCACAGAACTTAGAATCCTTAAAGCCCAAATTGATGAGAAGGTATCAACTAAGGCAAAAACACTTATACGAATAAATGATGAAATTAAGAATAATAGCATCAAGACTGAGTCAATTCACAAGGATATCCAAACTGCAAAGGAACAAATAAAAAGCAATTCTATAAGTATAAGTAAAAATACCTCTGAAATTGAAAGGCTTCTGAGTTTATTAAGTAAGATGGAAGAAGAATTTACATCTTATGATAATCTGAGACTTGAACTAAAAAGTTCTATTAAGCTCTTGGAAGCTACTTTAGAGGATAAAGAACTAATCTTCAAGAAACATGAGGATCAGCTTCATAAGCTTGATCTTACAAAAACACGATATGAGCTAGAATATGAAAGTGCATTAAAAAGACTTAATGAAGAGATGGAACTTACCCTTGCAGAAGCACAGGAGAGGGCTGAAAAAATTGAGGATATAGAAGTCCTAAGAAAAAGAATAAAAAAATTAAAGGATGAGATATCTTCACTAGGAAACGTAAATGTAGGTTCTATAGAAGAATTTAAGGAAATCTCAGAAAAGTTTACTTTCATGTCTGATCAACAAAAGGATCTTGTGAATGCAAAGGAAGAGCTTCAAAATGTCATTTCTGAAATGACTCATAAAATGAGAACACTTTTTGTTGATAATTTTAAGGTTCTTAGAAATAACTTTAATAATACCTTTAAAGAATTATTTAAAGGTGGTAGTGGAGACCTTATCCTGACAGAGGGTGATGAGCTTACGGCTAACATTGATATTAATGTACAGCCTCCAGGAAAGAAGCTTCAGAATATAAATCTTATGTCTGGTGGAGAGAAGGTTCTCTCAGCAATAGCTCTTCTTTTTGCAATTTTAAAAATGAAACCTACACCCTTTTGCATACTGGACGAAATTGAGGCTGCATTAGATGACTCAAATGTTTACCGCTATGCAGAATTTATGAGGAGTTTTTCAGAAAAAGTTCAATTCATTGTTATAACTCATAGAAAGGGTACAATGGAAGCAAGTGATATATTATATGGTATTACCATGGAGGAAAAGGGAATATCTAAAATTATATCTTTGGATTTAACTAAGAATTAAGGAGTGATAATATGCTTTCCAACATCTTTGATAAGCTTAAAAATGGCCTTAGTAAAACAAGGAACAACTTTACTGATAAGGTTAATGAATTATTTAATCTGGCAATAACTATAGATGATGAGCTTTATGAAGAGTTAGAAGAAATCCTTATAACATCTGATATAGGTATGGATACTACTATTACTATAATCGATAGGTTAAAGGAAAAAATACGTGAGGAAAAAATTAAGAATCCTGAAGAATTAAAACCTTGCTTAAAGTCAGTAATCAGAGAAATATTAGATAATAGAAGTGAGGATGAAGAGGAAACTTTCCCCAAAGTCATGCTTATCATAGGCGTAAATGGAGTAGGAAAGACAACTTCCATCGGGAAAATAGCCTCAAGATATAAGGGAGAGAAAAAGAAGGTGCTGTTAGCTGCAGCAGATACCTTTAGGGCTGCTGCTATAGATCAGCTTGAGGTTTGGAGTAATAGAGCCGGTGTACAGCTTGTAAAGCATCAGGAGGGCTCTGATCCTGCAGCAGTAGTTTATGATGGAATACAGGCGGCAAAGGCTCGAGGTGTGGATATACTAATCTGTGATACTGCTGGTAGACTTCATAACAAGAAAAATCTTATGAATGAGCTTTCTAAGATTAATAAAATTATTGACCGTGAGTATCCGGAGGCTTCCAAAGAAACACTTCTAGTTTTGGATGGAACTACAGGACAAAATGCAGTTATTCAAGCAAAGCAATTCATGGAGGTTTGCAAAATAGATGGCATAATTCTCACAAAGCTTGATGGCACTGCTAAGGGTGGAGTTGTTATCTCCATAAAGGATAGCCTTAACATTCCAGTAAAATATATAGGAGTGGGCGAGGGGATTGATGACCTTCAAAGATTTGATTCAAAAGCCTTTACAGATGCATTGTTTTAACTGTTAAGTAAAAATACTTGACAGTTAAATCCTAATCTGATATTATTTTTTTTGGGATAGGTGATATAATGTTCGATAGAGTTGAACTTTCAATACTTTTAGATTATTATGGTGAGCTTTTAACTGAAAAGCAAAGATCTGTTATGGACCTATATTATAACGATGACTTGTCCTTATCCGAAATTGGAGAAATTAATGAAACTAGCAGACAGGCTATTTATGACCTTATTAAAAGATGCTATAAACAGCTTCAGGGATATGAAGACAAACTTCATCTCATGAAGGATGATTTTGAAGTTTCGGAGAAAAAAAAGGAAGTATTTAAATTACTAGATAAAATTGATTGTTCAAAAACAAAAGAAAATGAAATTCTTATAGAGAATATTAAAAATATCATCAAAGAAATATAAATAGGAGGGTTACCATGGCTTTTGAAGGATTAGCGTCTAAATTACAGGACACCATTAAGAAGTTAAAAGGTAAGGGTAAGCTATCTGAAAAAGATATAAAAGAAGCCATGAGAGAAGTTAAACTTGCTTTATTAGAAGCAGATGTAAACTTTAAAGTCGTTAAAAGCTTTGTAAGCAGAGTTACTGAAAAATGCTCAGGCAGTGAAGTTCTACAATCTCTTACCCCGGCTCAGAGTGTTATAAAAATCGTAAATGATGAATTAACTATGCTCATGGGTGGTACTGAAAGCAAGATTAATTATTCTGATACAGGAATCACAATTATAATGATGGCAGGGCTTCAGGGTGCAGGTAAGACCACAATGTGTGGAAAACTAGCCCTTAATCTTAGAAAAAAGAATAAAAAGCCACTTTTAGTTGCAGGGGATATTTATAGACCAGCAGCTATTAAACAGCTAGAGATTGTTGGAAAGCAAATTGATATACCTGTTTTTTCCTTAGGTGATAAAGTTAATCCTGTGGAAATAGCAAAAGCTTCTGTGAAGCATGCTAAGGAAAATGGAAATAATGTAATAATCATAGATACAGCTGGTAGACTTCATATAGATGAAGCTCTTATGGAAGAGCTTGAAGGTATAAAATCCTCAGTAAACCCAAGTGAAATCCTACTGGTAGTAGATTCCATGACTGGACAGGATGCTGTAAATGTAGCGGAAAGCTTTAATGAAAGATTAGATATAACTGGAGTTGTATTAACAAAACTCGATGGCGATACTAGAGGTGGTGCTGCTCTTTCTATTAGAGAAATCACTGGTAAGCCTATAAAATTCGTAGGTCTTGGTGAAAAGATGAATGATTTAGAAATCTTTTATCCAGATAGAATGGCATCTAGAATTTTAGGTATGGGTGATATATTATCCCTCATTGAAAAAGCACAATCCGCCATAGATGAAAAGGAAGCAAAGGAGCTTGGCTCCAGAATGCTCAACCAAGACTTTAATTTTGACGACTTTCTAACAGCTATGAATCAGATGAAGAAACTTGGTCCTATTACAAAGCTATTAGAAATGATGCCTGGGGTTAATACTAAACAATTAGAAGGTGTTGATCTTAGTCAGAGTGAGAAAGAAATGAAAAAGGTTGAAGCAATTATTCATTCCATGACTGCAAAGGAAAGAAAAAATCCGTCATTAATATCCTCCTCTCCTTCTAGGAAAAAGAGGATAGCATCTGGGTCTGGAATGACAATTCAGCAGATTAATAAGCTTCTAAAAGACTTTGAAAATATGAAGAAGATGACAAAACAGATGAAGTCAATGCAAAGGAATAATAAAAAAGGCTTATTTGGCAAATTTCCTTTCTAAATAAATTATTATTCTTTAAAGGAGGTGAAAACATGGCAGTTAAAATAAGATTAAGAAGAATGGGTGCTAAGAAAGCTCCTTTCTATAGAGTTGTTGTTGCAGATTCAAGAAGCCCAAGAGATGGTAGATTCATCGAGGAAATCGGCTACTATAATCCTATAGCAGAACCAGCAGTAATTAAGATTGATGAAGAAAAAGCAGCTAAATGGGTTAGTAACGGAGCACAACCTACTGATATTGTTAAAAGGCTATTTGAGAAAGCTGGAATTAACAAATAGTTTTTGGGAGGTGAATTCTGCTAATAATAATTGTTAGCAGAGGCTAAATGAAAGAATTAGTTAAAATAATTGCTAAATCATTAGTTGATAACCCAGAAGCAGTAGAGGTAAAAGAAATTATTGGTGAACAATCAATAATTCTTGAACTTAAGGTTGCTCAAGAAGATATGGGTAAGGTTATTGGTAAGCAGGGTAGAATAGCAAAGGCTATTAGAACTGTTATAAAAGCAGCTGCTATGAAAGAAAATAAAAGAGTAGTAGTTGAAATAATCTAAAGTAAAAGAGTTAGGCTTACCTAGCTCTTTTATTATAATATAGGTGGTGATTTTATTGGAGGATTTCCTTGCTGTAGGACAGATACTAAAGCCTCATGGCATTAAGGGAGAACTTAAAATATTACCTTTGACAGACGATATAAGAAGATTTAGAAAGCTAAAGTATGTGCTTATTGATGGAAAAGAGTTTAATGTAACTTGGTGTAAGCTTCAAAACGACAGGGTTATTTTAAAATTAGAGGGAATAGATACCATTGAAACAGGGGATCTGTACAGGAATAAATATATAAATGTAAAAAGAGAAGATGCTATCAAACTTCCTAAAGATACATATTTTATTGCTGATTTAATTGGATGCAGGGTTTATGATACTAAGGATGAATATCTTGGAGATGTTTTTGAGGTAATAAAAACTGGAAGCAATGATGTATATTGGATAAAAAAAGATAAAAAAGAGCTTTTAGTTCCAGCTATGAAGGATTTCGTTACAGATATATTTATTGAAGATAAAAAAATTATTATTAGACCTGTAGGAGAATGGATGGATGAAAGCTAGTATTTTAACCCTGTTTCCTGAAATGTTTCAAATCTTTAATCACAGCATAATTGGAAGAGCGATAAATAATGACTTATTATCAATAGAGCTTTTTAATATAAGGGACTATTCTTTAGATAAACATAAAAAAGTGGATGATTATCCCTATGGCGGAGGCTTTGGAATGGTGATGGCACCCCAGCCTATAGTTGATTGTATTCAAGAAGTTAAAAAAAGCAATACTGGCAGAGTTATTTTTCTAGGACCAAGGGGGACTAAATTTAATCAGGAAAAGGCTAAAGAGCTATCTAAGGAAAAGGATTTAATTTTTTTATGCGGTCATTATGAAGGTATAGATGAAAGGGTTTACGAGTACATAGATGAGGAAATATCCTTAGGGGATTTTGTCCTTACTGGGGGAGAAATGGCTTGTATTCCTATCCTAGACAGTATTTTTAGATTGATACCTGGTGTTCTTTCCTCACAGGAGAGCTATGAGGAAGAATCCTTCTATAATGGCTTGCTAGAATATCCTCAATATACAAGGCCTTCAGAATTTAGAGGTTCAAAGGTTCCAGAAGTTTTATTATCAGGTAATCATGAAAAGATTAGACAGTGGAGAAGAGGAAAGTCTCTCAAATTAACAGAAGAAAAGAGACCAGATCTTTATAAACTATATACACTTACGAAGGATGATATAAAGATTCTAAAAAAAATCCGTGAAAATAGCAATTAGTATTGAAATACAACAATATATATGCTACAATACCATTTGTGCTAGTACGGACGTTCCTCTACTATATGATTATAATATGAACGTTAAATTTCGTTACTAAGGAGGGAAAGCACATGAACGATATAATTAGATCAATTGAGCAAGAGCAATTAAGAGCAGATTTACCAGAATTTAATGTTGGTGATACTGTTAAGGTTTATGTTAAGATTAAGGAAAATAACAGAGAAAGAACTCAGATGTTCGAAGGTACTGTTATTAAAAGACAGAACGGTGGCATAAGAGAAACTTTCACTGTTAGAAGATTTGCTTACGGTGTTGGAGTAGAAAGAACATTCCCAACTAACTCACCAATAATCGAAAAAATTGAGATTACTAGAAGAGGTAAGGTTAGAAGAGCTAAATTATTCTACCTTAGAGATAGAGTGGGTAAGGCATCTAAAGTTAAAGAACTTATCACAAGACGTTAATAAAATGGGGCTGTTTAGTCCCATTTTTATTTTATATAAAAATACATTAAGGATGTGATACCTATGGCAATCAATTGGTTTCCCGGTCACATGGTTAAAACAAGAAGAGAGATTAAAGAGAACTTAAAGCTGGTAGATGCAGTTATTGAGATAAGAGATGCTAGAATTGCAAAATCAAGCTCTAATCCAGAAATTGATGAACTCTGTGGAAACAAACCAAGAATAATACTATTGAATAAGAAAGATTTAGCAGAGGATTATGCAACCTCCTCCTGGGTAGCAGAGCTCAGCAAAAATAATATTAAAGCTTTAGCTGTAAATAGCTTAAGTAGTGAAGGATTAAAGGATATTAAGCCTGCCCTTAACGAACTTCTAAAGGAGAAGCTAGATAGGATGAAAAATAAGGGGATAGCAAATATTACTATAAGAGCAATGGTAGTTGGAATTCCTAACGTAGGAAAATCCTCCTTCATCAATAAGATGGCAAAGAATACCGTGGCTAAAGTGGGGGATAGACCAGGAGTTACTAAGAACAAGCAATGGATAAAAACAAAAATAGGAATTGAACTTCTGGATACACCAGGTATATTATGGCCAAAATTCGATGAGGAAACAGCCTTAAACCTTGCTTTTACCGGTGCCATTAAAGATGAAATAATGGATAGAGAAGACTTGGCACTAAAGCTTGTGGAGAGGCTTCAAGAGTTCTATCCTCAAGAGCTTAAGGAGAGATATAAGCTTCAGGATTTATTCATTAGTCCTTTAGAAAATCTTGATGCAATAGCATTAAAAAGAGGCTGTATTATGAGCAGAAATAATATAGATTATAATAGGATCGCAGCTATATTATTAGATGAATTTAGAGGTGGAAAAATCGGAAGGATATCTCTAGAAAAGCCTCAGAAGGGTGATCATAATGGTAATTAATGAAGAAATTTTACAAAGTAGTTTTTCCGCTTTGAAAAATATAATTAAAGATATTGATATTTCTACCATTGATGAAAATGAACTACAACTAACTGTAGCTATGCTGAAAAATGATAACAGAAAAAATGTAAGAACTCTTGGAGATTATCTTCTTAAAGAAAAGGATAAATTTAATAAAGAAATAAAGAGAGTTACTTCCTTATATGAATTTGATATTGCTTTTTCAAAGGGAAAGATACTTGCCGGTGTTGACGAGGTAGGGAGAGGACCATTAGCAGGTCCAATAGTAGCTGCAGCAGTGATTTTAGACTTAGATAATATACAGGACTTGATACTTTATATTAATGACTCTAAAACTCTTTCACAGATTAAAAGAGAAAGCCTTTCAGAAGAAATAAAAAAACGAGCTATTTCCTATTCAATTGCAGCCTGTAATAATGAAGAAATTGATCATATGGGGATTAGCTATTGTAATAATAAGATTTTTATTGATGCAATCAATGGTCTAGGAATTAAACCCTCAGTAGTTCTTTCAGATGGTTACGGTATAAAAAATTTTAACGTAGAGAATCACCCTGTAATAAAAGGTGATTCAAAAAGTGCATCTATCGCCTGTGCCTCTATCATAGCAAAGGTGTACAGGGATAATCTAATGAAAAAGTACCATGAAGAATATCCAAATTATGATTTTATAAGCAATGTAGGATATGGCAGCCAAAAACATATAGCGGCTATAAAAAGTAGTGGTGTTACTCCTATTCACAGAAAATCTTTTTTGAAGAATATTTTATAGCTGATAATTATCTAAAAGCGTCTTCTAGAAAGTTTATTTTATAATTATAGTTATTTTTATTAAAAAACACTTCAATTATATCAAATCTCACATAATAATTATTTAAGGAAAATTTATAAATATAGTATTCAGCACAGCGATAAATTTTATTTCTTTTAAAGCAGGTTACTGACTCCCTTGGTCTTCCATAATGGATGGAGTACCTGCTTTTTACCTCTATAAAGGATAGTATAGCTCCTTTACAAGCTACTATATCCACCTCTCCAAAATAACATCTAAAGTTTCTTAAAAGTATTGAGTAACCAAGGCTCTGTAAGTATTTAGCTGCAATAGTTTCTCCATAAGAACCCACTTCTTTTTTATAATTTCTCATAGCACTACTCCTATAAATATTTGCTTTTTTTATTATTGCCCTTTTTAGGTACATTAATTATAAAATACATAAATATGGCAATAATTTTTATTTAGAGGTGATAATATGTCCATAGAGATTGTTAGTGCTGCTATAAAAAATGTAGATGCTAATATTGTGAGAGTAGAAGTAGATATATCTAAGGGAATGCCTTCCTTTAATGTAGTAGGAATGGTGGATACTGCTGTAAAAGAATCAAAAGAGCGTGTTAGAGCTGCCTTGATAAATTCCGGTTTCGATTTCCCACTAGGAAGAATTACAGTTAGTCTTGCTCCTGCTAATATAAAAAAGGTTGGTTCTCTTTTTGATCTGCCTATAGCCATAGGAATTTTAACAGCTCTTGGTTATATAGCTGAATCTAGTGTTGAAAATTATATGTTCTTTGGAGAACTTTCTTTAAATGGTGAAATTCGAGGAGTTAGAGGTGCTCTAGCTTTAGCTATAGAAGGAGTTACTAAGAATCATAGTAATATTATTGTTCCAAATAGTAATAAAGATGAGTGTTCCTTAGTATATGGAGCAAAGATTTACAGCTTTTTAACCTTGAAGCAGTGTGTAGAATTTCTTTTAAATGAAGATAGTCTTCCTTATATGGGTACAGGTATAGGAAACTATATTTTATATCCAGAAAATGATTTTGCTGATATTAAAGGTCAGCCCAGCACAAAGCGAGCCTTGGAAATCGCCTGCGCTGGTAATCACAACGCTGCCCTTTATGGCCCACCAGGTGTGGGAAAAACAATGCTTGCAAAGAGAATCCCCTCGATACTTCCGCCACTTACCTACGAAGAAGCCTTGGCTATAACTAAAATTTATAGCCTATCAGGGCTGCTAAATAATGAAGAAAAGCTTGAAATACATAGGCCTTTTAGAAATCCTCATAATAGTTCATCCTTATATTCAATAATTGGTGGTGGTAATGATCTTAAGGCTGGAGAGGTAACTCTTGCTAATTTAGGCGTTCTCTTTTTAGATGAACTATTAGAGTTTAGGCGAGAAGTATTAGAGGCCTTAAGGCAGCCCTTAGAGGATAGAGTTGTTAATATTTCTAGACATACTGGATCTGTATGCTATCCTGCAAACTTTATAATGATAGCTACTTTAAATCCATGTCCCTGCGGCTACTATAGTGTTCAAGATATAAATCATCAGTGCATCTGCAGCACTAGGGAGCTAACAAGATACTTAAAAAAACTTTCAGGACCACTGCTGGATAGAATTGATATATTTTCTTCAGTAGCACCTATTACCTATGAAGAATTAGAAGAAACAAAGGAAGAGGAAACTTCTGAATTAATAAGGGAGAGAGTTATAAGAGCAAGAAATATTCAGGAAAGAAGATTTAAAGGTAGCTCTATTAAAACCAATGGAGAAATGAGGCATAAGCATATAGTGGAATATTGTCAGCTAACTGCAGAGGGAAGAGATTTGATGAAGAAGATTTATAAAGTTTATGGGCTAAGTGCACGGGCTCACGACAAAATTTTAAAGGTAGCAAGAACCATTGCTGATCTTCGTTCTCATGGCTCTATTGAGGTAAGAGACCTAGCAGAAGCTGTTAATTATCGAAAATTTATTGACAATAATGTCATTTAGGGGTTATCCTCTAATTTATTAGGAGGCTTTATGGAGCTTAGCAAACTTTGGCTTGGGATATGTCCATTAAAAAATAGCGATAAGATAAATCTCTTAGATATTTTTAATAGCTCTGAAGAATTATTAGATCATTTATTAAAACATCCAAGGAGTCTATCCATTGAAGAAAAAATTAAGTGTAAGCTCTTAGAGGCTTGGAATAAAGATGAGTTATTACGTACACTAGAATATTTACAAAAGATTAATGCACGTTTTATAACCTGTGAGGATAAAGAATATAATACAAATCTAAATAATATTGGTAAAGATAAACCATATATTCTATTTTATAAGGGTGATTTGGCACCTTTAGAAAAGTTGACAGCAGCAGTTGTAGGTTCAAGAAATTGCACTGCTTATGGTAGGGAAATCTGTGCAAGTATTGTGCAGGAGCTTACAAGTCTCGGCATAAATATAATTAGCGGTGGGGCAATGGGAATTGATGCTTTGGCCCATGAAAAGGCACTTGGGAATAATAATTTTACTGCTGCAGTATTAGGGTGCGGCATTGATGTTATTTATCCAGAAATAAATCGGAATCTTCTGGACACAATAGCTTCTAGAGGTGCATTAATCAGTGAATTTTTACCAGGAACAAAACCCTTTGGTTTTAATTTTCCTGTGAGAAACAGGATAATAAGTGGTATTGCTGATATAATCATAATAATTGAGGCTTCGCTAAAAAGTGGAAGTTGTATCACTGGAAGGAGAGGAGCTGATCAGGGACGAGAAGTTATTGCTGTTCCAGGGGCTCTTACTATGAAAAATAGTCAGGGCTGCAATAAGCTAATAGAGGAAGGGGCACATATTTATCTTGGAATCGAGAGTATTTATAATGCTTTAGATTTCAATCATAAATGGACAGAACAGAAAAAAGCTTCTCCAATCCTAGTTAAAAATAGTAAAATAGAGGATGTAATTTTGAAGATAATTTCAGATAAGCCTACACATATTGATGAAATACAGAAAAGTTCTAATATTGACATCTCAGTTCTTTATGGTTTATTATTTGAAATGCAACTAAAAAATCAAATAATTAGTTTAAGCGGAAATTTTTATGCAAGGATAATTTAAGAGATAAAAAGAAGTTTATTTATAAGGGGGTGACTCTCCGATAATATACGGAGAAATTTATGAGTCAGAAATTAGTAATAGTAGAGTCTCCAGCAAAAGCAAAAACCATAAGAAAATATTTAGGTAAAAATTATGTGGTAGAAGCCTCTATGGGACACATTAGAGATCTTCCTAAAAGCCAACTAGGTGTGGATACAGAAAATAATTACTCTCCTAAATATATAACTATCCGTGGAAAAGGCGAGTTATTAGATAAATTAAAGAAAGCTGCAAAGAAAAGTGAAAAAATATATCTTGCAACGGACCCTGATAGAGAAGGTGAGGCAATTTCTTGGCATCTTTCTAAGATATTGGGTATACCAGAGAATGAGAAATGTAGAATAGAATTTCATGAAATAACTAAAACTGCTGTTAAGAACTCAATTAAAAGTCCTCGAAGTATAAACAATAACCTTGTTGACGCACAACAGGCAAGAAGGATTGTAGATAGGCTTGTAGGTTATGAGATCAGTCCTATTCTTTGGAAGAATGTAAAATGGGGCCTAAGTGCAGGGAGAGTGCAGTCTGCAGCTCTTAAGCTTATCTGTGATAGAGAAAAGGAAATAAATGCTTTTATCCCTAAGGAATACTGGACTATCGATTGTATTCTTAAAAAAGGAAAAACAAAGTTTTCTGTTAAACTTCATAGCTATGAAGGCAAAAAAATTGAAATAAATTCTGAGGAAAGTGCAAATACTATAATAAATCAGGTGGAAAGCAATTCTTTTGTAGTAGATGCAATAAAAGAAAGTTCTAGAACCAAAAACCCCTTACCACCTTTTACCACCAGCACACTGCAGCAGGATGCTTATAAAAGGCTAAATTTTTCTACAAAAAAGACTATGTCCGTAGCACAGCAGTTATATGAAGGGGTTGATGTAAAAGGTCATGGGACTGTAGGACTTATAACGTATATGAGAACAGATTCCGTTCGTATCTCAGAGGAAGCTCAGAGTGCTGCTACTAATTTCATAAGCAACAACTATGGAGAAGAATATGTTCCTGAGAAGCCTAGACAATATAAAAGTAAGAAAAATATTCAAGATGCCCACGAAGCAATAAGACCATCCAATATAGACATTACGCCAGCATTAGCCAAAGAGACATTGACATCAGACCAATATAAGCTTTATATGCTCATATGGAACAGATTTATAGCTAGTCAGATGTCCTCATGTATTATTGATACTACTACAGCAGACATTATAAATGGCAAATATCTTTTTAGAGCATCTGGCTCAAAGGTTGTTTTCGATGGTTTTATGAAAATCTACGAATATAAAAACGAAGAAGAGGAAGAAAATGACACATTCCCTCAGCTTAAGGCTAAGGAAATTCTTGATAAGGAAAAAATTCAAAAGCTTCAACACTTTACTCAACCTCCAGCAAGGTTTACCGAAGCAAGCTTCGTTAAACTTATGGAAGAAAAGGGAATTGGTAGACCAAGTACCTATGTTCCGACAATTTCTACCCTTCTAGATAGAAAGTATATTAGAAGAGAAAAGAAAAGTCTTATTTCCACTGAATTAGGAGAGATTGTTAATAATATTGTAGAGGAATATTTCAAACAAATTGTTGACATTGAATTTACTGCAGACATGGAAAATGACCTAGATAATATTGAAGATGGAAAAGAAGAATGGGAAAAAGTTGTAGATAAATTTTTCAGGCCACTAAAAAAAGCTATCGACATTGCAGAAAAGGAAGTATCTAAGGTCACTATAGAAGATAAGGTTTCTGATGTTCCTTGTGATAAATGTGGTAAACTAATGGTTATTAAGCATGGAAGATATGGAGAGTTTTTAGCCTGTCCAGGTTATCCTGATTGCAAAAACACTAAACCAATTGTAGAAGAAATAAATGTGCCTTGTCCTCTTTGCGATGGTAAAATTGTAGTGAAAAGAAGCAAAAGAGGCAGGAAGTTCTTTGGGTGTAATAATTATCCCAAATGTAACTTTGTAAGCTGGTATCAGCCAACGGAGAAAAAATGTCCAAAATGCGGAGCCTATATGCTTCTTAAGTATAGCAAAGCTAAAGGGGAGTACTATCAGTGTTCCAATGAGGAATGTAAGGAAATCGTAACAGATAAATAAACACTTTAAGCATTATATTTCACAAAGATTGTCGAATTTAACAAAATTAGTTGTATTATGTTAAAATATATGGTACTATAGATAATTGGATGAGTATTTAAAACATTTAAACTATTTTAAATTTTCTAAACACTAAAAAATATAAAATGCTTAAGGAGGATTTAAATGTCTACTTTACTTAACAAAACTAGAATGCTTAACAAAATACTTCAAAAATCAGGTACAGATCCAGTAGATTTTGTGGATATATGCAAACTTTTAAGTGATGTATTATCCTGTAATGTATATATAGTAAGCAGAAGAGGAAAAATTCTTGGATACAATTTTCAATCTTATTATGAATGTGATGGAATGAAGGATAAAGCTGTTGAAAATGGAAGGTTCTCTGAAGAATATAACAATAAGCTGTTAAGTGTTCATGACACTTTAGCAAATCTATCTAACAAGGATGAACTGATTTTATCTTCAGATGAAAATTGTGAGGGGATTGATACCTATTCTACTATAGTTCCAATAATGGGTAACAGAGAAAGGCTTGGCACACTTCTTTTAACTAGATTCAATGAAGCCTTCACCGATGATGACTTAGTACTTATAGAATATAGTGCAACTATTGTTGGACTTGAAGTTCTAAGATCAAAACAAGGGGAAATAGAAGAAGATGCAAGAAAAAAAGCTGTTGTTCAATTAGCCATAGGAACTTTATCTTATTCAGAGCTTGAAGCAGTAGAGCATATATTTGACGAGCTAGATGGAACAGAGGGTCTTTTAGTCGCTTCAAAAATTGCAGACAAGGTTGGTATTACAAGATCTGTTATTGTAAATGCTCTTAGAAAATTTGAGAGTGCTGGTGTTATCGAATCTCGTTCTTTAGGAATGAAGGGTACACATATAAAGATATTAAATGAAAAACTCTTAGATGAATTAAAAAAAATAAAATAAAGGATTAACCTCCTTTATTTTTTTGCCATGAACAATGTAGTTCAATGCTAACCTATAAATAATTTGTCAAGGTTTAAAAATTATATTGCCTGAATATAGCTCTTATGCTATACTAACAAAGGTAATAAAATACACACACCATTTAATTTATAAAAAGGTGCTTAAACACTAAGTCTTTTATAAGTGAGATAATGGTGGAGGAAAAAACCAGGAGGTATTAAAATGTCAGTTATATCAATGAAACAATTATTAGAAGCTGGTGTACATTTCGGACATCAGACAAGAAGATGGAACCCTAAGATGGCTCCTTATATATTTACTGAAAGAAATGGTATTTATATAATCGATCTTCAAAAAACTGTTAAGAAGGTAGAAGATGCTTATAACTTCGTTAAAAGTGTTTCTGAAGAAGGAAAGGATATCCTTTTCGTAGGAACAAAGAAGCAAGCACAAGAAGCTATTTCTGAAGAAGCAGCAAGATCTGGAATGCACTTTGTTAATAACAGATGGTTAGGTGGTATGCTTACAAACTTCCTTACAATCAAGAAGAGAATTCAAAGACTTGAAGATCTTGAAAGAATGGAAGAGGATGGTACTTTTGATGTTCTTCCTAAGAAAGAAGTTATAAAGCTTAAAAATGAAAAAGAAAAACTTGAAAAGAACCTTGGTGGAATAAAGTCAATGGATTCAGAAAACATAGGAGCTATGTTTGTAGTTGACCCAAGAAAAGAAAAGAATGCCATTTCTGAGGCTAAAATACTTGGTATACCAGTTGTGGCTATTGTAGACACTAACTGTGATCCAGATGAAGTTGATTATGTTATCCCAGGAAATGATGATGCTATAAGAGCAGTTAAATTAATAACTGCAAAAATGTCTGATGCTATCATCGAAGGTAGACAGGGAGAGCAATTAGCTGAATAATTTTAAATTATCAAGGTAGGTGAGGTATTTACT
>JAEXZL010000184.1 GCA_023451395.1 Bacillota bacterium
GTAATAGATTTAATACTCATAAGCATAAACGCAATCTGAAACATACGCCATTTATGCCTATCTTCACTCTTCTCATAATTTATATTTTTCAGTATTTCTTCCAATTCTTCATCATAAGGATACCTATCTTTATTTGACGTTACTTCTTGTAATTTAATATGTTCCCTTTGCATAAACATTGATCTATTTGAAAGTTGGAATGCCATCCATGCTTTTTCATCAATAGTTAAAATATTTAACCCTTCGAGCATTCTATCACAGGAATAACTACAATTTGAAATATTTTTTAAAGCCTGTCTTTTATATCGTTCTTGTAAACTTTCAATATTATCTTCTAATGTTTTAATCCAGTTTTTATATGATGTAACTATAGTATTTAATGCTTTTATTTTTTCTACCTTTTCAATAGAATTAAAATCAGACAGATATTTCATTGAAAGAGCGTCTTCTATTATTCCTGAAGTTTTAGGCACTGAAAAATCCATTGGAGGAACTTCAACTTCTGGGAAAAAGTCAGTATAAATTTTTCCTTTTCCAAATTCATCTATACTCCAATTTGCAGAAGTGCCAAGTCCTGTTCCATATACTTTTTTATTTCGATATAGTAAAATAAGAGATTCTTCCTCTTCACTAAAATTTTCATCCATATTATGTTCTGAATACTCACTGAATAGAAATTTATTATCATTAGTGTCTATAGTTACTACTGGTTGAAAAATACAGTTAACTCCTTTTGTTACTTCTTCAGTATCATTCACAAGCATGATTGTTATTGAATATATATCTTCCCTTATACATCTTTTTAATGCTGTAACTTTTGCTGTTGTTCCATCTAATTCTTTATTATTATCAATATAACTAGATTGGGAAAAATCCAGCGATATTTTCATATTATGTGGAACTCTAATATATCCTCTATTTAACTGATCACATAGCTTATATGCATAATATAGTATATCTGACTGAAAGTCGGGTATAGTATTCGAATCTGCAATTCGTTTAATTTCTTTTTTTTGCACTTTAGTATTAAGTTTTAAACACTTATCTTTATCATCATATCTAAGTATTTGCTGCAATTGCTGTGGTATTATAAAATTTTCTGCATTATTTAAATAATATGGTATTCTGCAATCATTTATTGTTGTAGTTTTATAAGTTGCAAAAGAAACATTGCAAACCAATCTTTCCACTTCACCGTTTACAATAAAAGTCACTCCCATGGATGAGGGTAAATTCTGTGAAGCAAGTCCAATTTCTTCATCTAAATTTTGTTCCTCTGCTTCAAAAAAACTTTTTTTAGTTTTCTTATCGCTATAATCTTCGTCATCTAAAAATTCTATTTCAAGATCCTCAAACTCTTTAGAGACTGTAGTCTCTACTCGTAAGCTTTCATCATTATCAGATTTAATTGTGTTATTCTGCGGAAACAATATACCAATTGAATATCTTACATCTGGAGAACTCGTTATTATCTCATGTTCTATATCTGGAATTAAATTCTCTGAACCAGGTCCAAGTAACTCATCTTTAATATTACTTATATATTCATTTCGAATACCTATCATCTCATATTTTATACTCATTAAATATCCTCCTATAATATTAAAGGTCTGTTAACCATATTTACATTAATATAGAAATCTTTTACCTCAGAAATACTTTCAAGTTGTAATGTTATAGCTAAGTTTTCAATACCTTCCCATATGGTTTTTAACATCATGTCACTATCGGGCATGATACCTCTAAGCTTAGATATTATAGCCTTTCCAATCATCTTAAGAATTTTAGTCCTCAGATTTCGAATCAATTCACAGGCAATATAGTAATCTTTAGGATTTTTTAGCATACGCTCATCTTTTGTCATTTCAGCAATTTTTATAAATACATTTTCTTCTTTTGGCCCTACTATATGCATATCTTCATCAAGCCATGTTCGTAAAGTAACCTCGTGTCTAAAACACTCATAGTTTTCTAATTGTATTGATAAACCTTTAAATGTAAGATTGTTTATCCTCATATAATTTCTTAATACATCTTTCCAATATTTATACATTTCATATGCGTTTTGCATATCTTTATCCAACAAGTTTTTCTCTATTAATTCCCTTAGCGTCTTATCCACAATATCTTTGTCTATTACAGAGCCATTGGCAAAAACCAATGTATCTCCTTGCAATAACTCCTCGATAGGCACTTCTTTCACATCTTCGGCTAAACGGTCAAACACATATGCTTTATATCCCTTAGTAAAAAGCACTTTTTCACCATCCACAAATGTTCCAATCATTTCGACCTTGGAAGTTGTTACTCCAGAGCTTGCATAACTTCTATTAATAAAGTCTAGTACTTCTTTCTCTTTTAGGTTATTTATATATGAATTAAGTTCGTTTTCAATACTATAAATTAGCTTAATATCATCTTCTATTTGACACTTTTCTTCTGATTCATATTCGGTTATAGAGTTATCTTCCTCCATCAGTTTTTCATAACTATAATTATTATTGTTTAAAAACAATTCTTCTTTTTCAGCAAATTGTTTGTTTGCATTGAATATATTCATTTCATAATCATAAATTAAAACCGAAATTAGAGGGGCCGCAATACATCTAAAAGGATTGAACTTATTACCCTTGTAATTCCCCATGACAATTATTTCATCATATAAAGTTGTATTATCAAATCTATTTGTAGTAAATATGCTCATTTTGTTATCTCGTAATCTTTTATTATAGTACTCATCTTGTAGTAAAATATCAATATAATATGCTTTTGGTACTATTAAAGCGTATTTCTTTTTAGGATTATTAAGTATTATTTTGTCAAGATACTCTTTTTTTCTAGAATTATAATATAAATCAGAATACAATTTCTTCAAAAATACAACAATAAGATTAGCACGTTCTCTATATTCTTCTGAAAAACAATTGCTTAAGTATTCTAATTCCTCAATTTGTTTTTTAGGTGACAGAATTGGTATCTTTCCACATTCGATTAAGCTTTCCAAATCACATATTTGAAAAATAGCAGTACTAAATAAATTAATTAATGAAAATGCTCTGATAATAAAAAAGTCCTTATTATCACCTAAGTCCTGCGACTGTTTTAGGCTAAGTAGATATCTCTTAACTTTATTATTTTCATTCCATTCAACATTGTCTTCAATAATAAGTGGACTGACATTTTTACGAATAACAGAATCCACCTGTGTTCTTAATTCTTGTGTATATGAATTATTTGCAACTATAGATAAAGAACCTTGCTTTAATAATGCTTTAGTGCAGGCAAATCTCTTTATCTTTTCATATTCCTTAAATATTGAGCACCTATTATTTGAGTCTATATGATATGACAAAAAGACATATTTAATTGACCTTCTATTAATTAGTTCTGGTATCTCAGTCATACCTTTATTAATAGCATCAGAACCAAATATATTTAAACCTATAGCCTTACTTCCACTTTTATCAATTAATAGATCCCTGGCTACTGATACCTTCCCTGTTACCTTTAATACAGGCTCCGAATTGCCTCGATTCCATCTATACTTATATTGTCCATTTTCGGTAAAATAGGTAGCTGTGATTATTTCTAATAAGTGTATTACCTTATCATCAAATAATAGAGTTGTATTATTTAGTATTCTGTCTGAGAGAGTACGGGGCATAACAATAATGACGCTCGTATCATATGCCGTTGGAATATTTTCCTGAGGACATTGTAGTACATCTTGTACGAATTCAGCTCTTTTTTTATGAGACCTTATCAGAGTTTTGTCTATTTCTTCATCATATAATTCTATCTTATGGCGTAGATTAGGAGGCACGGATGTTTTTAAGGTATTGTTACTTTTTTTCAGAATCACATACTCATTTGTTTGACCAAAATAATTTGTAATTACATTAGTACCATTATAATAATACTTCTCTCCATTATATAAGACTCTATCCCCAATATTAATTTGTAGCAAAATATCTTCGTCTGAAACGCTGCAAAACAATATATTGCTTAAAGCTGACAATACTACTAAGGCAACGTCATAGCAAATAGAACCAGTGTGTAAAAATACACCTACATTATGCTTCTCTTCTGCAAATGAATTTGAAAAAAAACGAGCGAGAGCAATCATTAAATATTCCTTAGAAATAATTTTCCCTTCAAAAGATATATTGCATTTATCAATAATCTTGTTCATTTCAATCTCTAAATTCATTATTAACCCCCTTGAATATATAAAAGTTATCTAGTAGAAAAGATAATTGTTAAGTGCATTTTTTAAATAATATGTGAACTAATATAAATAATTGTATCATATTTTATATTGTAATATATATATATATTTACATAATTTCTCAAAATTAGCGATTTAAGTATCCCACCTTGGATTTACAACTTTTTCTAAAAAATATTATTAAAAATACTTTTCAATAGCACTGTAACTTCAATCCAACTTCCCTTATCCACATTCATTTTGCTCTTCAGCCAAAATCTCATTTTGTTTCTAATAAAATTTTAAAAAGTATATTTTTCGAATGAAAATATACTTTTTATCATCAGTCTTAATTTCACATTACTGTAAGGTTACTTCTAACTCATATTTTATTTATAAATTTACAGCGCGTATGATTTTAAGATATATTAATATCTGTTATTGACTAGAAAATGAATTAATATAGTAATATTTATTCTCTCTAACAATTAATACAATTTACCAAAAATAAGTAATTAAAAATAATAATATAGTTGTTATATAAATATTCAAGTAATAGTAAGAAATACAGAGGTCACAAATGAAAGCAATTTCATGTGCAAAACTTATAATACTATAATTGAATGAGGTTATTATAGATTTAGGCACAGCTTTTTTAGAACAGTATTAGCAGAAGTTTCTATTACCATAAGCTCATCAAGTTAATCATAATAGTGAAAAGATAAAATTGTCTCTCATATAAAAAAATGCCGTCTTTCAACGGCATTATATAACTTTTTAACATTTAACAGTTATCTGGAAGTTACAGTTACTATAGCAGTAACTAAAACAGATAATCAAGTTTCCTATCATCCTGTTGATTCGTAATCTACTTTATTAGAAAATATTATAATATTTCCGATTCCAAAATATTATGTTTTTATGAAGAGTGATAGAGAATAATCCTACACCAACATTCTCCCCATCTCAATAGCCTTCAACATACTCTCTTCACTAGCTATCATCTTGCCAGCTATATCAAATGCTGTACCATGGTCTACGGAGGTTCTTACTACATCTAGTCCTACTGTGATGTTTACCCCGCTATCAAAGGCTAATAGCTTTAATGGGATATGTCCTTGGTCGTGATAATGAACTACAACCATGTCATATTCTCCCTTAAGAGCTTTTAAAAATACTGTGTCAGGTGCAACTGGTCCTGATACATTTATTCCTTCAGCTTTACAGGCTGCTATTGCAGGCTCTATTTCTTCTATTTCTTCTCTTCCAAAGATTCCACCTTCACCGCTGTGGGGATTTAAGCCTGCTACAGCTATTTTAGGTGATTCATATCCGGATTTTTTTAGGGTTTTATCTGCTAGATGTATTACCTCCATTACTCTTTCCTTCTTAACTCTATTGCAGGCTTCTCTTAGGGCAACATGAGTGGAGGTGTGAATAACCCTTAACTTGTCACTCCAAAGAACCATGGCATAGGAATCCCCTCCGCTAAGGTCAGCAAAGATTTCTGTATGGCCGGCATACTTATAACCTGCAAGGTGGAGAGCTTCCTTATTTAAAGGAGCTGTTACTACAGAAGAAATCTTTCCTTCCATTGCATATTCAATGGATGTCTTAACATAAATGAAAGCGCATTCCCCTCCTAAAGAGGTAACCTGTCCAACAACAAGATTCTTAAGATCTATTGGACGAGGGTCTATTACATTAAGAAAGCCCTCCTTAAAATCCTCTGAGTTTTCAATTTTCCTTATAGGAATTTCCAGCTTAAATTCATCATTATATTTATTTAACAAATCATAGTTTCCAAAGATAATTGTATCTTCCATGATTTTTCTATTACTTTTAACAGCCTTTAAGATTACCTCAGCACCTATTCCGCAGGGGTCTCCCATAGTTATTCCTGTATATTTCATTTTATACCTCCTTTAGTTTTCTTAAAGAATAATGGATTGCATCTTCTCCTCCAAAGGCTCCAGCTTTTGTGATTACTTTTAAGCCATTAAAGGGGCCACCTGTAAGAGTCATTATAGGAATTCCTATGGCAACCTCTCCTAATATATTAGATCCTTGAGCCTGTACCTTTCTAAAAAAGCCTATGGCTGTATCTCCTCCTGTGAGAAATATTCCTGATACCTTTACCTGCTGTAAAATTTCTTCTCCTAAGGTTCCTATAAATCTTTGAGTTAAATCTGCAGCTTCTTGAATATCCATTTTTATTTTTTTGCAAAGGTCGAGAGTTTTTTCATAAGCCTCATTATCATAGGAAGCAGAGGAAAGTACTATTGTATCCCTTCCAGCTCTTAAATGCTCCAAGGCTTCCTGGGTATATTCCTTTCCCTTAACAGTTCCCTCTATAAGTGCTGGTATATCTACCTTAACTAACTTAGCACCCTTACTTTCTGCATACTTAACCTGCTTACGAGTAACAGAGCTAATGCTTGCTATAAGAGATAATACTGGATCTGTGCTTTTTTGAAGCTCCATAATATTATCTGCTAGAGCTGCACTACCTACCCATAAGACTCTTTTACCTGTAGCCATAGAAGCCCTAATTATTTCCTTTATATGATCATTTTCCATCGCATCAAAGGAAAATACTCTTCCTTTAGATAAATCAATATTTCCTGATTCTACTTCTTCTAGTGATACATGAATAACTTCCTCTTGAAATGCTCCTTTGAGAATTTCCTGAAGCCTATCCTCTTTCACTGGAGTTTTAGGATCTCGTCCCATCTCAGTTAAGGTAATTGGAGTTCCTTGTAATCTGTGTACTCCTTTAAGAGTAGTTCTTCCTAGGTCTGGAAGCGCAGGGGCAAAAATAATCAATTCACTTTTATAAAGATCATCAATAGCTTTTATCTCCACAGCTACATTTCCTCTTAAGGTTGAGTCCACCTTTTTTATTACAAAGCTAAAAGAGCTAAAATCAATCTCTTTTAATGTATTAGCTATGGTTGAATAGGCTTCATCGCCCGGAAGTCCTCTAGATTCAGTGTCAATGACTAAAGCTTTAGATGAATCCTTCTCCATATAGAAATCCTGAAATCCCAAGGATGAGAGGAATACCTGGGTAGCTATTCCCCTTCTCTTAAGCTGTACTCCTGTATCATTGGCACCGGTAAAATCGTCAGCTATAATTAAATATCTGCTCACTCATTTCCTCCTTTTTTCTTATTCACTTGACTTTAAACCTATTTAATAAATCAATAAATGCGCTCTTATATTTAAGCTCTATTTTTCATAGCCTTAATTAAGCAGCGCATCTAAAGAAATATTTATAACATTTGCCTAAAGGTTTATCTTATACTCTTTATCAATCTTAAAATATTATTCACAGCAAAGGTTAGGTTTTCATAACTTTTATGCCTGCTTATCTGAAAATCCTCTGGGAGTCTGTTGATGGTGAAAATTGAGGTTACTCCCATATCATAAGCTTCCTCGATATTATAATCAGCACCTCCAGCAATAACTGTAACTGGTACTCCTAAGGACTTAGCTCTTCTAGCTACACCAATTACCACCTTACCTCTAAGGCTCTGAGTATCTATCTTACCTTCACCAGTAAATATCATGTCTGCCTGGTTTATAAGCTCTGTGAATTTTACAGTATCTAAAACCGTTTCTATACCCATCTGCAGCTTTGAATCAAAGAAAGCTATCATACCAGCTCCCATGGCACCAGCTGCTCCGGTGCCAGGCACCAGAGATAATTCCTTATTTAAATCCTTATTAATTACCTCTGCCAGGTGCTTTACTCCTTCATCTAGATAAAGAACCATTTCTGGGTCAGCTCCCTTTTGAGGTCCAAAGATATGGGATGCTCCTGTTGGCCCGTACATAGGATTGTCAATATCACACATGGTGACTATTTCTATTCCCTGAAGCTCCTTAGCTCTTTCAGAAGTGTCTATCTTAGTAATTCTATGAAGGGTTCCTCCTGTAGGTACAAAGGCTTCTCCCTCTTCATTGAAAAACTTCACTCCGCAGGCAGCAGCTGCTCCACAGCCTCCGTCATTGGTGCTGCTTCCGCCAAGGCCAACGATTATCCTTTTAACTCCAGACTTTGCTGCTTCTAAGATAAGTTGTCCTACTCCATAGGTGGTAGTAAGCCTTGGGTCCTTTCTATCTTCTACCAAGGGAAGTCCTGCACAGGCTGCCATTTCAATTACAGCGGTTTTCCCTTGGTCTATAATTCCATAGAAAGCCTCCATATCTTCAAAATATGGATTTTTAACTGATACTTTTACCTTTTCTCCTCCTAAGGCTGTAAGGAAGCAATCAACGCTGCCCTCACCTCCATCAGCTACTGGCACCTTTATAACCTGACACTGAGGAAAATTTGCTATTACCTGTTTCTCAATTATATTGCATATTTCAGTAGAGCTTAATGTGCCCTTAAAGGAGTCAGGAATTAGAACAACCTTCTTCATTTTTACACACCTCTTTATATATACAAATTCTTTATATTACTATCACAGATACTCCATCAGGGATAACAGTGATACTGCTGTTTTTATTATTTAGGATATCCTCAGCCTTTGAAATAGCCTCTTCCACAGAGTGAGCTGGAACCATATGAAGATCTGATACTATATCATCTGGAGCATCAGATACATAAACCACCTTAAATTTCTTTAGGATTCTTGCAAAAATCTGTGACTGCCATTGATCAGGAATAGTCTCCTCGCTAGGAGTAGCCAGGAACTCAGCCATCATCTTGTTTACATCCTTTTCTTCCTTAAAGCTCTGGTAAAACTGCTCACCGCCATGTCCATCATTAGATTTTGCTGCTATTATTATCACTCCGCCAATTTTACAGGTGGCTTCAGCAGCAGTCATACTCTTAACTGCTTGATATATATTTTGATCTAAAGGATAGCCTCCGTTAGTGGTTATAACTATATCAGAAGGGACACTGTTAACCTTACACTGACTGTTTAAGAAGCTTCTTCCTTGGATATGTGCCTGATCGCAGTCTCCTGCTACTGCATAGATAACTTCCTTATCAGAATTAATAACAACATTAACTATGAAATCCAGCCTAGCGGCCCTTGCAGCATAGAGCATATCCTTGTGAATAGGATTACCCTCTATAATTCCTGTTCTGGACTTTTCACTATCGATAAACTGAGCGTTATGGTTATACATAACAGTTTTCCTGCTGGCTACTCCTGGTAGTACACTCTTTCTTCCTCCAGAATATCCTGCAAAGAAGTGAGGTTCAATAAAGCCTTCGGAAAGGAGCAAATCACACTCTACAGCAAGCTTATTTAGTATAAGTCTGCCCCCTGAGGGAAGAGATCCGATATCTACTAACATGCTCTCATCATCGCAATCATGAACATATATCTTTTCATTTTTCATTATTTCAGGACCGAACTTATTAAGAAGCTCTTCCTTGGTAGTCTCTCTATGACAGCCTGTAGATATAAGGATTGTAATATCAGCCTCTGGATTTCCTCTCCTTATTTCTTCAAGCATCAAAGGAATTATAACCTTACTGGGAACGGGTCTTGTATGGTCACTGGCTATTATTACTACCTTATTTTTACCCTTAGCCATTTCCATAAGCCTTGGTGTTCCTATAGGATTTTCTATTGCCTCTTTAACCAAGTCCCATTGGCTAAGTTCAGGTTTAAAGTGATGCATATCTGATACTAAAACAGCCTTTAATCTTTCCTCTGGAATCTCTACGGAAAGCTGCTCTCTGCCGTAGGGCAAATTAATTATAGTCACAATAATACCTCCTCATATGTTATTAAAATATATTTTAAACAGCCTCAATAGAATCAGAAACGGCTCTGTTAGACTTAGCCTTTTCCTTCTTATCAATATAATTAACTAATAATGGACATAAAATTGCTGTAACTATTATTGCAGCAGCAATCTGTACTGTTGCTGAACCAGCAACGGCTGCTAAAGATGGATCTACCGCTGCAAGAGCTGCTGGTGTAGCCACGGCATTTCCTGCAGTAGTTCCTATGGCTGCTCCTATCTGAGGTTTTTTAGCCTTTAGAAGCTTCATAGTTAAATAACCGCCAAGGCCTGTTAATCCAGTACAAAGTACTCCTAGGAGGATTCCTGGTAAACCAGCTTCTACTATCTGTCCAAAGTTTAATGCAGCTCCTAAAGGGAAGGCAAAGAAAGGTATAAGTAAAACGGTTCCAGGCTCTAAGAACTTCCTTAAGTTCTCATCTAAATTACCAAGAATAAAACCTATGAGAATAGGAACTATCGTTGCCACTAATGCAATTACTGGCACTGTAGCTATTCCAGTAACTCCAAAAGCAATCATGGTAAAGAAAGGGCCATCATTAAGGGATAGTATGGATATGGCTCCTACATCAGTAGATTCTCCGTATTCTCCTGCTAAAGCTGCATAAAGTCCGCCATTAGAATTTGTAACTGCTGCGATTATTGCTAGGGGAGCAATTCCCAGAACTCCTGCTGGTCCAAATATCGTATTTACTAAAATACCTAAAGCAGCACCAATGAGGAATTTAGATAAAGTCAAGGCAACACCCTTTATAAGAGGCTCTCCTGCTTGCTTAACATTTATCTGGGCACCATTACAGAAAAGAAAGGCTGCCAATATAGGCATAGCACCGGTCTTAAATAAATTTGTAGTAAAACCACCTATTCCCAAAGCCTGTGGAAAAATTGTATTAATTAGTGCTCCCAAAAGTAATGGTATTACCATTAAACCTCCTGGAATTCTTTTTACGGTTTTTAAAATTTCCATACTATCTCCTCCATATTCACTTTAATATTGTAATTGATTACAAAAACAATATCAGCAATATTCATGCCAAATTATAATTAAGAATCAAGGGGGAATTTATAAGGTTTTCTCAAAGAGTATAGAGATCTATGTTTAAAAATAAAACAAGGTATGATGAAATTTGCAACAATAGTTTCCATTTGCATCATACCTTGGTGTTAATTTATTTATTTTCTTCTGAAGCAGGATTAATTTCCTTAAGCTTTCTCCATAGGGTAGTTCTATTAATCCCCAAAATGCTGCAGCTTTTATTTATATTGTTTCCAGTAAGATTGTATATTCCTTTAATATATTCTCCTTCAAGCTCCTTTAATGTTCTCAAGGGCTCATTACTCCTTAATGTCTGCAAGGATAAAGCTGATAGTTTATCTCCTGAGCTGTTGCTTATATTAAGCTCCTCAGCCTCATCCTTTAACCACTGGAAGGTTGACAATATCACTGATCTTTCCATTAAATTTTCCAGTTCCCTAACATTCCCCTCATATTCTCTATGATAAAGAATATCCTTAATATCCTCAGGAAGGGTTATATCAGGCTTGTTATACAAAGCACAATACTTAGATATGAAAAATTCTGCTAAGGGCAATATGTCCTCCCTTCTCTTCTTTAAGCCAGGAATTCTTAAGGCTAAGACATTTATACGGAAATACAAATCCTTTCGGAACTTATCCTCGGCTACTAATCGCTTTAAATATTTATTTGAGGCAGTGATTATTTTTACATCTATGGGAATTATTTTATCAGCACCAATTCTCATTATCTGCTTTTCCTGAAGCACCCTTAAAAGTCTTCCCTGCAGCTCCTTGGGTATTTCACTTATTTCATCTAGGAATAGGGTTCCATTATGAGCAAGCTCGAAAACTCCAGGCTTTCCTTTTCTCTTTGCTCCTGTAAAGGATCCTTCCTCATAACCGAAGAATTCACTTTCAATAAGCTGAGGAGGTATTGCAGCACAGTTTATGGCTACAAAAGGTCCCTTGCTTCTACTGCTTATATTATGAATACTTTGGCATATAAGCTCCTTACCTACCCCTGATTCTCCACATAGATGTATTGGAGCATCATATTTAGCATATTCCTTGGCGGTCTCAATAACCTCTTCCATGATATTGCTCTTACATATTATATTTGAAAAATTATATTTTGCCGTAAAGCCATTATCCACAAGGCTTCTTCTGATTTTGTGCTCCAAGCTTTGAAGCTCCGCTATTTCTTGAACTGTAGCCACGGCACCAATAATCTTATTCTGAATTTTTATGGGTACCCTATTACAGGAAACCTTTAGCTCTCTTATGGTTTCTACCTCTCCCAGATGTCTTTCCCCAGTTTTTAAAATATGAGGAAGCATAGTATGAGGTATTACCTCCTCCACCTTTTTATTTAGTACCTTTTCTGACTTTATGCCAAATATTCTTTCAGCAGCCTTATTTAACACAATTATTCTTTCAGTGCTGTCTATAGCCAAAATCCCATCATATACACAATCAGCCATGGTAGTTATCTGCTGGGCCCTTATATGCTCCTCATTAATAGCTCTAGTAATCCTCCTTGCCTCCTGAACCGCTATATGTATGGATTCCTTTTGAGAATTTACAAGAATCCCTTTACATTGAAGCTCCTTTACGGAAGCAATAATATTTGAATCACCAATATATGTATTTATTCCTTGAGCTTTGTATTTCTTAATAACAGAATATACATCCTCCTCATTTTTCAGCTCAATTTTTATAACTTTATTGGAAATTAGCCTTTTCAGAAGATCAAAACCATAAACTATATTATTGTAGCCTACTAGAGCCACTTCCTCTTTTGAATCAGGAAGCTTTTCAAAGCTTTCTATAAGGTCATAAGCTCCTACCTTAATTTCAATGACAGGTATCTTAACTGCCTGTTTAACTAAATTATAGGTGCCTCCTCGGGTAACGATGGCCTTAGCACCTTTAGCCTCCAGCTCCTTAGCTATTTTCACTCCTTGGCTCATGGTTCCTAAAACTACCTTAACGGTATTGTAGCCACATTCCTCAATGATTTCCTGAGCCTTGTTATATATATCCTCTATGGGTGCAAGTACTATTATATCCTTTATCATCTATTACACCTCAACAATCACAACATTATTTTTAGAACTCCATTTATATCAGAGTCTTCTGTGGCAGCCCCGTAGCCAATTTTTTTATAGTTAATATCCTTTGGAAGGATAAATTCCTCTGCTAAGGCGGAAACTATAGCCGCACCAGTAGGGGTTACCCGCTCTCCTGCCATTCCATTAGAAAAACATGGCTTATCCTTTAACAAAATTCTAGTCATTGGAGCTGGTATATCTATTTCTCTATGAGGAAGTATTATCTTACCATGTCCTAGGTTTAAAGGAGAGAACAGAAGCCTTTGAATATTGTAATAATCAATAGCTACCACAGAGCCTATGATATCAATAAGGGTATCCGTTATCCCCTCACTTGAAAAGTTAACTTCCTTCAGGGGGCAGCCATGAGCCTCTCCCTTAGCCTCTGCAAGGAGTCTAAATATTTTTAAGGTCATCCCTTTAATCTTCTCCTCTAAAGAGCTTTCTTCTAAAAATCTTATTACCTCAAGAGCATTTATGGATTTATGTATTACTAAGGATGGATTTTCTTTATTAGCAACGGAATTCACAACACTCACCTTGTCACCAGCCTGTCCTTTATTACTGAGAGAAGCTTCCTCAGTATTAAAATAGGTTATTTTCCCAGAAGGAACCGGAAGCTTTTTAACAATTAATTTATAGCTATCCTCCTGAAGCACTTTATTTACCTCTCTTCTAAGTACTTCTATGGGAAGGCCTAAATCTATAAAGGCACCAATTATCATATTACCGCTAATTCCAAGAGTACAATCAAAATACGCACCTCTAATTTTATTTATTCTTTCACCACTAATCTTATTTAAATATTCACAGTTATTCTCACTTAAATATTCACCATTAATCTTACCTAATAATTGCACAGAAACCTCCTAAATATTTTACTTTTTATAATTTTATCGAAAAAAGCCCTATAATTACCAATACGTTCTATATATTTTATCCTTTTTTGTCATGTTTTTCAACCGTTGACATTGAATACTATGTATTTTATAATAATTTTGAAGCAACATCGAAATGTTGTTATTAATTATTTACGACGGGTGTGTTTTTATTGAAAATAGCAGTAATAGACGGACAAGGTGGAGGCATTGGTAGCAAACTCATAGAAAAGCTTAAGGAAAAGAAAATTGATGGCTTGGAAATAATAGCTTTGGGAACGAATTCCATGGCTACAACATCTATGCTAAAGGCTGGGGCGGATATTGGTGCTACAGGAGAGAATGCCATTTCTGTGAACGCTTCTAGAGTTCAGGTATTTATGGGTCCCTTAGCTATAGTAATTCCAAATTCCATCATGGGTGAAATTACTCCTAGAATTTCCTATGCTGTTGGAAATAGTGCTGCTCTTAAGATTCTGATACCAATAAACCGCTGCAATACGATAATTGCAGGTACTACAGACAAAAAACTAAATGAATTATTAGAAAAAGCGGTGGACGAGCTACTGCACTATTACGATACCATGAAGGTAAAATAAACTTTCATGGCTTTTTTATTTTAGGAGGAATGTAATAATGAAACTAAACGTAAAAACCCTAACCTATTCCGGACTATTTGTAGCACTAGGTGTGCTTTTCCCTCAAATTTTCCATCTCTTTGGAGGAGTAGGGACAATATTTCTTCCCATGCATATTCCTGTGTTATTAGCAGGCTTTTTTCTAGGAGCGGTTCCTGCTGCCTTATCTGGCTTTTTAACAGTAATACTCAGTGCTTCCTTAACAGGAATGCCTCCAGTGCCTGTACTATATTTTATGATGGTGGAGGTTACTGCCTACGGCTTCTTAGCAGGACTTTTTTATAAAAAATACAAGCTTAATGTATATGTTTCCCTGCTGCTATCCATGTTATTAGGAAGAGTAGCATTAGGAGTCACAGTGTATATCCTTCAGCCTCTTTTAAATCTAAAGCTCTCACCAGCAGTGTACATGACTAATGCTTTAGTTAACGGAGTTCCCGGAATTATAATTCAATTAGTATTTATACCTGCATTAGTATTTGCCTTGGAAAGGGTTATGGTAAAGTCCAATGAATCTAGAGCAAGCTAAATCTCTCTTAAAGGAAAATCAGGCTAGTTGCCTTATCTTTAAAAATCAAGAACTTATTTATTCTTCTCAATATATAGGGGTGAAGCCTCTCCTTCAATTCATGAAAGAGGATCATTTTATTGATGAGAATGACAAGATAACCCTTGTAGACAAGGTTATTGGAAAAGCTGCAATGCTTTTGGCTGCCCATATTGGAATTTCCCGTGTGCTAACACCGGTAATGAGCCTGGAGGCAGTAAAAGTAGCAGAGCTTTATCATATTGACTATGAAGCCTCACAAATGGTTCCCTACATCATTAATCGTCAGGGTACTGGCAAGTGTCCTTTAGAGCTCTCCGTTGAAAACACTGAAGATTTACAGCAGGGGCTTTTAAATATTCAGGAAGCAATTGCAGAGCTTATGAAGGCTAAAGGATAAAGGAAGAGCCTCCATTAACATCTATATTTCCTTAAAACCATAATATAATTAATAAATAGATGATGTAATTGTGTATCTTTTCGGGTGCACAGCAAAAAATCCTGTTGGCCAATATGGCTGACAGGATTTCATTGTTGAAATTTGCATCTCATTATTCAACATAAATTAATCTATTCTTTTACTTTTAGCACTATTAAAATCTACTTTTACTTTTTATAGTTTTCTCAACTATTTACTATTGTAAGGTGATTTAAAGCTCTAGTATAAGCTATGTACCTCTCATTTTTTGTCATCCCTTCTGGAATAACATATACATCATCAAATTCAAGACCCTTGCATTGTTCAACAGTTAGTAAAGAAATAACTCCTTGAAGGCATTTATTTTTTACTATCCTGTTACACTCAAAGATTTGCTTTACTAAGGGACTCTCTATACTTTTAGCATCTTTTACAATTACTCCAATTCTCTTCTTGCCAGGTTGTACCCCCTGGATTCCCTTCAAAAATATTGCTTTTGTAATCTCCTTTACCTTTCCACAAGAAACACCTACAGATAAGGAGTTAAATCCAAAGTATGAATTACAGTAATCATTTATTTCAACACTATTTCTATAGTTCTCATTCAAAACAAAGAGCTTGGCACCATTTTCCATAAGAAATCCATCCCAATTATCAATGCCGCGTCCTTCTTTAATTAATTGATTTGTGTCTCCATAAACATTGAAAGTTATACCTCCATTTACCTGATTAATTATTTCATATTCAGTTAAAGATATATCCTGTCCTTCATCTATACAAAGCATTTTATCTGCCCTAAATAGCTTTCCATAATAGAGAAGGCAGAAAGCTAATTTAGCGTATAGTAATGCCTTACTCTGTCTATCTTTATACTTTATATTTTTAAGATCCATTACCCCAACAAAGGTTTCTTTAAAAACAGTTTGAAAAATCTTAGTTGGCAATTGATTTTCTAAATATTGTTTTATATGTGACAGCTCCGATTTTTCCGGCACAGTCAATATCTTTGAGTTTAGCTGTTTGGTTATATCAGTATTTCTTTTCTCTAGATTCTTTAGCTTCATCTCGTTAATTTTCATTTCCGCCTGAAGCTTTTCAATTTCTAAAATTACTATGTTAATTTCATCCCTATAAATATTCAACTGCTCTATTAATGCTTTTGAGTCTGATAAAGAAAGGCTCTTACTATCCTTAATAATTAACCTGTTATATTTTGATATAGCTTCTCTGCATTTATCTAATTCAAGTTCAAAAGCCGATATTTCCTGCTTTGCTTTATTAATTTCAAATTTGTGTTTACTTCTTCCAATGCCCAATAAACTCTTAATAAAATTATTTTCTCTTTTGAAACTTTCCTCCAATTCCAATAAACCATTCTTTTTTTCTGAAACAATATTCTCCAATTCCTTATATAGCAATTCCTTATAAGAAACCTGCTCTTGGATTTCATTATTAATTAATCTAGCTAATGTGTCTATTTTCTTGTATAACAATTCCTTTTGTCCCTCATATATAGCATTATGTTGCATTAATACTGAATTTGCTTTATCCTCTTCCCTCTTAGCTAGTTCAATTTCCCTTTCATATTTGCCGACTTGAGAGAATACTTCAGAAATCATAGAAATTAAATAATCAATTCTCTGTTTACAGGTACGTT
>JAEXZL010000196.1 GCA_023451395.1 Bacillota bacterium
GCTTATACCCCCAGCAGCCTTTGAATCAATAGAGCAAAATAAGATAATATTAAAGGCTCCAATCACTACTCCCATAGGTAAGGGCTTTAGAAGCATTAATGTTACTCTCAGGAAGAAATATGATATGTATGCTAACATTAGGCCAGCAAAATCCCTTCCAGGAGTAAAAACTCCCTTTGAAAACACAGATATAGTAATCTTTAGAGAAAATACAGAGGATCTATATATCGGTCTTGAAGAAAAAATTGATGAGGATACTGTTCATGCTATAAAGCTAATTACCAGAAAGGCCAGTGAAAGAATCATCCATGCCGCTTTCCAATATGCTCTAAAAAATGGCAGAAATAAGGTTACTTGTGTCCATAAGGCTAATATCTTAAAATTAAGTGATGGAATGTTCTTGAATATATTCAACACAATAAAAAATGCCTATCCTTCTATAGAAGCAGATGATTTAATAGTTGATAATACTTGTATGCAGCTGGTTATGAAGCCTGAAAAATTTGATGTTATGGTTATGCCTAATCTTTATGGAGACATAGTTTCTGACCTCTGCAGCGGACTTATTGGAGGCCTGGGACTTCTTCCATCAAGTAATATCGGAGATACCTATGCAATGTTTGAAGCAGTTCATGGAAGCGCACCGGATATTGCTGGTAAAAATATTGCCAATCCCACAGCATTTTTACTAAGTGCCTGTATGCTCCTTGACTACATTGATGAAAGAGAAGGAGCTAATAGACTTCGCAGTGCAATATTTAATGTTTTAAAGGAAGGAAAAACACTAACTGCTGACTTAGGTGGTACTGCCAGTACTGATGAATATACAAATGCTATTATAGAAAAGCTATAGATATTAAACAAAAAATGTATGGATTTTCCATACATTTTTTCTTATGACTTTTCTCTTTTCTCCGGTGCCTGTCACCAGACAATAGCCATTAATTTACGTATATATTTATATATAGTTAAAATAACCAAAGAAAGGAATATGCTACTATGAAAAAAATAGCTATTGTACTTTCTCTTATTACCCTGCTATCTATTTTCTCAGGCTGCGTTATGAATCCTGATAATAAAGTCAATTATGGAAAGCCTAAAGAATCTCAAGAGAAGGAAAATAAGACTAAGGAATCTCTCCTAACAGAGGATGAAGCTATAGCTCTCCTTTACGAAAAACTAGGAAAAGAGGATCCTGAAACTGGGTTTGCATTTAGTTTTGCTATTATAAATAAACTAACTATAGAAGATATCCCATATTATTATGGCCGCTGGTCATGGGTTGTTAGTGATGATTCAGGCCCCTCTCATCTATCCTCACTAAGTGAATTTTTTATAACTCTTGATGGCAAAGAGCTTTATACCGGTACCTATGACGCAACTAGCAAAAATGCTTCCCTAGATAAAGAAAAAAACCTTTTTGATAAATAAGCCTCTGGCTTTAAATAAAACCTATGTCCTAAGATTTATTTCCCAGGACATAGGTTTCTTTTATTTTTATTTTCCTTTAAGTCTCTTTTCTCCGGTGCCTGTCACCATACGGCACCTTACTCGTCACCCTACCCCAAATCTCTTTTCTCCGGTGCCTGGCACCTAACGGCACCTTACGGCACCATCCGTCACCTTACAGGTGACAGGTATCATTATGAATTATATAATAAAGAATATACTAAAATATAAAATAGATGTCTGTAATGCTAAAACAGGCTGGAACATGGAGACTTACAATGATTAAGATATATAACAGAAAGACAAAAGAATATGAGATAGAGCAGGTGGCAGGAGATAAATATCTTAAGTGGACTTATAGCTCTCCTATAGGTAAATCAGTCACAGAGCTTTTAGTTAAAAAGAAACTTTTTTCCTTTCTTTATGGAAAATATTCAGATAGCAGGCTTAGTGCCAGAAAGATACCTAGCTTTATTAAGGAATTTAATATTGATATGAAGCTTTATGAAAATCCTAATAATAAATATCAGAGCTTTAATGATTTTTTTATAAGAAGGCTTGCAGAAGAAGAAAAGCATATCGATAAAAATCCTAGGAACCTAATAGCTCCTGGTGACGGAAGGCTTACTGTTTACACTAACATAGATATTGATAGACTTATTCAGGTAAAATCCCTAAGCTACAGCTTAAAGGAGCTTATTAATAATGAGGCTTTAGCTGAGGAGTACCAAGGAGGCACAGCTCTTATATTAAGGCTTGCTCCCACTGATTATCACCGCTTTCATTTTATTGATGAAGGTATTTGCAATGAAACTAAAAAAATTAAAGGCAGATATTATTCCGTAAATCCAATAGCTCTTGAGAGAATTCCAAAGCTCTTTTGTGAGAATAAAAGAGAATGGAGCAGCTTTTCCACAAAGAACTTTGGAGAGGTATTATATGTAGAAGTTGGTGCTACCTGTGTTGGCTCCATTGTTCAGAGCTATACTCCAGGAAAGTCTGTAAGTCGAGGGGAAGAAAAGGGTTATTTTAAGTTTGGAGGTTCAACGGTTATTTTATTCTTTAAGAAGGATGTTATAGAACTTCATGAGGATATATTATATCAAAGCTCCCTAGGTTACGAAACTAAGGTAAGCTTTGGAGAGAGCATAGGAAAAAGTATTATCTAAAATTTTCTTGTCTTTCACCCCATATTCACAAAAAGAGGTTAAAATAATATATATAGTGGTAAAATTAAATCTATTACTCTAATTTTAAGAGTTTTATAGAGGTGAGAAGAATGTATAAAATACTCGTAGTGGATGATGAAGCAAAAATAAGAGATATTATTAAAAAGTATGCAGTTTTTGAAGGTCATGAGGTAATAGAGGCCTCTGATGGAATGGAAGCAATTGATCTTTGCAGGGATCAGGATTTTGACATAATTATTATGGACATAATGATGCCTGAGCTAGATGGATTTTCCGCCTGTAAGGAAATAAGAAAATTTAAGGATACTCCAGTTATCATGCTTTCTGCCCGAGGGGAGGATTATGATAAAATTCATGGTTTTGAGCTGGGAATTGATGACTATGTGGTAAAGCCCTTTTCTCCTAAGGTTCTCATGATGAGGATTAATGCAATAATGAAAAGAGCCACTGGTGCTGGCGATAGTCATAAAAAAGATATACTCCATATAGAAGGTCTAACTATAGATTTTACCGGGAGACTGGTGTATATAAATAATGAAAAGATTGATATGTCGCCAAAGGAATATGACCTGCTTTTTTATTTAGTAAGAAACAGAGGCATAGCCTTAACTAGGGAAAAGCTTATAAACGATGTATGGGGCTATGACTTCTACGGTGATGACCGAACCTTAGATACTCATATAAAGCTTCTGAGAAAGCGCTTAGGTGATTACAGCAAATACATAGTTACCTTAAGAGGAGTAGGATATCGCTTTGAAAATTAAAGAATTTAACTTAAATAAAATAAAAGACTTTCATATAAAAAACTTCTATAAAAATAATCTTAAAAATCTCAGCATAAAGTGGAAAATATTTTCTTATATGCTTATCTTTGTGTCCATACTACTTCTTCTTTTATGGCTTTTTCAGATTGTATTTTTAGATGACTTTTACCGAAGCATCAAATTTAACCGTATAAAGGGCTTTTCTGAAGGCATCGAAAGGAACATAGAAAATCAAGACATAGAAAGTCTGCTATCGGAAATATCAAATCAAAATGATATATGTATAAGAATAGTTAATTTAAACGGAATAAACATATACAACGAAGAGGTTTCAAAGGATTGCATAATACATAAGCTATCCCCTGCTCAGATATATAACTATTATGTTGCAGCGGAAGCTAATAATAACACCTACTATGAGGTTTTCACCAAGGAGAATGTTTCTATTGGCAGAGATGGAGGCGGCTACTTTTTTGAGAGCCTCCCTAAGGGTGAAAATTCCTCTATGGAAAATATAGTTTATGTTAGGCTTGTGCCACTAACTAACGGAAATAAGGTTATGGTAATGCTAAATAGCAATATTCTTCCAGTTAACTCCACTACTGAAACCTTGAGGATACAGCTAATTTATATAAGTATAATACTCTTTATTCTTTCCATGATAATTGCCTTCCTAATCTCAAAAAGAGTTTCAAGTCCAATAGTTGCCATTAACTCCTCTGCTAAGGAGCTAGCTAAAGGAAACTATGACACTACCTTTAAAGGGGAAGGCTATCAGGAAATTCGTGAGCTTAATAACACCTTAAACTATGCTGCTAAGGAGCTTTCAAAGGTGGAAGGCCTTAGGCGGGAGCTAATAGCAAATATCTCTCATGATTTGAGAACTCCTCTTACCATGATAACGGGATATGGGGAGGTAATGAGAGATATTCCAGGAGAAAATACACCGGAAAATGTGCAAATAATTATAGATGAAGCCAAACGCCTTACTACTCTTGTAAATGATATACTTGATATATCTAAATTTCAATCGGGAAATCAAGTGCTTAAAATCGAGGACTTTAATCTCACAAAAAGCATAGAGGAAATACTATTAAGATATAACAAACTCACAGAGCAAAATGGATATAAAATAATCTTTACTCATGACGAGGATGTAATAATTCAAGGTGATGAAGTAAAGCTCTCTCAAGTTATATATAATCTTATTAACAATGCAATAACCTATACTGGTGAGGATAAAACTGTCACTCTTCGTCAAATTATTGAAGAAGACTGGGTTAAAATAGAGGTTATTGATTCCGGCGAAGGAATTCCTGAAGAGGATATCCCACTTATATGGGATAGGTATTATAAGGTTAATAAAACCCATAAAAGAGCCGCTATTGGTACCGGTCTTGGTTTATCTATAGTTAAAGAAATCCTCCAGCTTCATGAAGCTGAATTTGGAGTAGAAAGCTCTTTAGGTGAAGGAAGCTGCTTCTATTTCAAACTCAGACTACCTAAGGAAATATAAAGACTTTCCAATAAAAACTCAATAAATCTATACCCTAAAGACTTAATAAGCTTTAGGGTATTTTATTTTTCAAAATTATATTCTTAAAAAACATATTAATTCGTTTACCCTTCATTGCATCTTCAACTAACCTTCACCTTTAAAACTTAAAATTATTTTGATAAAAGTTTGCTTTAGAATAGAGGTGATAAAATGAACCAAATAAAGCCAAGACACGAGCTTAAATATAATATCAGCTTAAGCGATGCCCTAGCACTAAAAGCACGACTAAAAGCTATTACTCATGCAGATCCTCATGGAGGAGCTATAAATTCATATAAAATCAGAAGCCTATATTTTGATAATCTTCAGGATAAGGCTCTTATGGAAAAAATCAATGGGGTTAATAACAGGGAGAAGTTCAGACTGCGCTATTATAACAATGATCCATCCTTTATAAAGCTAGAAAAGAAAAGCAAAAGAAATGGGCTTTGCTACAAAGAGTTTACTTTAATAACAAAAGAAGAATGCGAAAAGCTTTTACAAGGAGACTATTCCTTCTTAAAAAATCAGAATAACAGACTGTTTACTGAGTTTTATGCAAAGATAAGGAATTATCAGCTAAGAGCTAAAACCATAGTTGACTACCTGCGAGAACCTTATATCTATAAGGCAGGAAATGTGAGGATCACCCTAGATAGTCACATAACCACAGGTTTATTCTCTACAGATTTTTTTAAAAGTGATATTCCAACCATAAATCATTCTTATTCAGATGTAATTATTCTAGAAGTAAAATATGATGAATTTCTTCCTGGAATAATTCAAGATCTAATACAGCTAAATAACAGACAGAGCTCAGCATTCTCAAAATATGCTGCCTGTAGAATATATGGATAAAAAATAACGGAGGTAAAAACAATGACTTTTAAAGATATATTTAAATCGAATTTTCTATCTGAAATATCATCTTTTTCTTATTTAGACATGCTTATAGCAATGGTCTTAGCCTTTGCCTTAGGCTTGTTTATATTTTATGTTTATAAAAAGACCTTTAGTGGAGTAATGTACTCTGCCAGCTTTGGAGTTTCTTTAATGGCAATGACACTTATTACTACACTTATTATCCTTGCTGTAACTTCAAATGTAGTCCTATCCTTAGGTATGGTAGGTGCTCTATCTATAGTTCGTTTTAGAACTGCTGTAAAGGAACCTCTAGATATAGCCTTCTTATTTTGGGCAATCTCTGTAGGTATTGTTCTTGGTGCAGGTTTAATTCCCTTAGCTGTCTTTGGTTCTGTATTTATCGGAATAATAATGGTGCTATTTGTTAATAAAAAACCATCAGATAACCCTTATATACTTGTAATAAGCTGTACCGGAGATGAGGTAGAGAATGCAGTTACAAAATATGTGCAATCAAAGGTTAGCAAGCATGTAATAAAATCAAAAACTGTTTCATCAGGAAATATAGAGCTTACCATTGAAGTAAGACTTAAGGATTCATCCACTGAATTCATAAATAAAATTGCTTCCGTAGAAGGGGTAACAAATGCCGTGCTGGTAAGCTATAACGGCGAATACATGTCCTAGGCGGTGCTTTAAAATGATAAAGAGTAAATACATTAACGTAATAATTGCTCTTGCAGTAACAATTGCACTAATCTTCTCATGTGTACTTGTTTTTATAGGTAGCAAAGAAAATACCAATGAAAGCTCTGAAGCTAAAAGCTCTATGGAATATGAAAGCAAGCTTTTTGATAAAGATCAAGTGATGGATATTAATATAGAGGTGGATGAAAGCAGCTGGCAATCCATGCTTGATAACGCTATGAGTGAAGAATATATCCTATGTGATGTGATTATAAATGGAGACACCTTTTCTTCTGTAGGTATTAGGCCTAAGGGTAATACCAGCCTAAGCTCCATTGCCAATAATGCTGATACAGACCGATATAGCTTTAAAATAGAATTTGATCACTACATCTCATCTCAAAACTGCTATGGCTTAGATAAGCTTGTACTTAATAATATTATGTCTGACAAAACCTATATGAAGGAATTCCTTTCCTATGAAATCTTTGATTATCTAGGGGTAACTACTCCTCTCTTCTCCTATGCAAATATCAAGGTTAATGGAGAAGAATGGGGTCTTTACCTAGCTATAGAAGCTATGGAAGAGTCCTTTGCGCTTAGAAATTATGGAAGTGATTATGGTAAACTCTATAAACCTGAAAGCATGGACATGGGTGGTGAAAAAGGCGAACAAGACAATAATACTTTTCCCCAAAGACCAGATAATACAGCAAACTTCCCTAATGGCGGTATGACTCCTCCTGAAAATCAGCAGAATCAAGAAGAGAAGAACAATACTCCTCCTGAAACCTTCCCAGGAGATAATTCTGATGAGAATAGTAAAAGCAATATAAATAATCCAATGGATGGAGGAAACAGAGGCGGTGGCTTTGGCGGAAGCAATGGTGGTACAGATCTGGTTTATAAGGATGATGAAATCTCCAGCTACTCAGGAATCTTTGATAATGAAAGCTTCTCTGGAAATAAGGATGACTATTCTAGAGTTATAAATGCTCTTAAGAATATTAGCACTGGAACAGACCTGGAAAAGTATATAAATATTGAAGAAGTATTAAAGCATACAGCAGCAAATACAGCCATTGTTAATCTTGATAGCTATTTTAGCAATATGAAGCATAATTATTATCTATATGAAGAAGAAGGACAGCTTTCCCTACTCCCATGGGATTACAACCTATCCTTTGCAGGCTTTCAATCAGGAAATGCTGAAGTTGCGGTTAATTTTCCTATAGATACTCCTGTATCAGGGGTGGAGCTATCAGAAAGACCAATAATAGGAAAACTTCTGAAAATTCCAGAGTATTTAGAGCTTTATCACAGCTATCTTCAAGAGCTTATTGATGGCTACTTTAATAGCTCTACCCTTTCTAGTAGAATTGATCAGTTAAATTCTCTAATAAATGAATATGTAAAAAATGATCCTACTGCCTTCTATACCTATGAGGAATATACAAACTCCCTGGAGGTTCTAAAAACCTTTGTCACCCTTAGATCAGAAAGCATAGAGGGACAATTAGATGGTACCATCCCTTCTACAGAAGAAGACCAAAAAGCTCAAGGTGCAAACTTAATATCTGCTGAAGGGTTAAATCTATCTGATCTGGGAACTCAGGGAGGAGGAGACAAAGCTAATGGTGGAAAGATGCCAGGAAGCAATACTACTCCAGAGGGTAATACCCTGCCAGGGGGCAATAATAATCAAGATAAAACCTTGCCAAGAGGCAATGCCATATCAGGAAATAATTCTTCTACAGAAAACAGTAATAATCAGAATAATTCTGGCGCTAATCAGTCAGAAAACAATATGGGAAATAATCAGGGTTCTTTTTCTCTTGGTAATAGAGGTCAAGCTCCTAATGATTTCTCTAAATCTGAAACAAATAATTCATCCACCTCTAATATTCTTTCATCAAATAACATAACAGCTTTACTTATAAGCATATTGATACTTGTTGCTGGATTAGTTTTTGTAATTTCCTTTAAAAGAAAAAAATTTTAAAAAACAGGAGATTTTCTTTGAATAATTCTTCAAAGAAAGTCTCCTACTAATTAATTTTATTACCACAGTAAGGACAGTACTCAAACTCTGTATCTAGATTTCTTCCACAGTGGCTGCATTTCTTTTTTAAATATTTATTATTAATATTATCTTTTAAATCCCAATAGCTTAATACACCTGTATTTCCCCTTTCAATATCTTCTCCCTTTTCATTGCTTAAGGAATACATGGCATTACAATTCTCACAAAGGGCATAATATTCTATATTCCATTTAAAAATAGGAATAAAAAACAAATGAAAATACGTATAAGACTTAATTATTGTAAGGACTTTTGAGGAACAAATGTTGCAGTCTATCCTCTCCTCTCCTATTTTCTTTTGCTTGCTCTGTACTCCAAATATTCCTATAAAAAACATCCCTATCCTCCCTTATAAAGCATATATTTATATAATTATAGCATCCATAAATTTTATTTTCCCTTAACCTATGAATATTATTAAAAACAATAATTTTTTAATATTATTTGATAATTTGGCAATATTTAAATATAATTTAAGCTAGAGGTGATTTAATGTCAAAACTTTTCAGCAATATAAAAATTAAAAACCTAGAGCTTAAAAATCGAATAGTTATGGCTCCTATGTGTATGAATTCTTCTGATTCCACAGGACATTCAACAGATTGGCACTATGTGCACTACACCACCAGAGCCATAGGCGGAAGTGCTTTTATTATTGTAGAGGCCACGGCAGTTGAAAGCAGAGGCAGAATTTATGATAGAGATTTAGGAATATGGGAGGATTCTCATATTGATGGGTTAAAAAGGATAGCTGCTATGTGTCATGAGCAGGGAAGCAAGATAGGTATACAACTTGGACATGCAGGCAGAAAATCTATGATAAAGGAAGAAAATCCTATAGCCCCTTCATCAATTCCCTTTGATAAAGGCTTTAGAACACCAGAAGAAATGACTAAAGAAGATATTAAAACCGTCATTAATTCCTTCAGGGAAGGTGCTGTAAGAGCCTTAAAGGCTGGTTTTGACGCTATTGAGATTCATGGTGCTCATGGCTATCTTATAAATGAGTTCCTTTCACCTATTACTAATAAACGTACTGATGAATATGGAGGCTCTTTGGAAAATAGAGCCCGATTTATGACAGAGGTAATAAGGGCTGTAAAGGAGGTTTGGCCTTCAGATAAGGCACTGCTTATAAGGATTTCCGCTGAGGAATATGCTGAAGAAGGTCACCATATAGAGGAATCTATAGAGGTATGTAAAATTGCTGCTTCTGAAGGAATAGATGCCATTGATGTAAGTACCGGTGCTGTGGTTAATGTTCCTATAGACATTTTTGCTGGTTACCAGGTTAGTTATGCTGAAAGGATAAAAGAGGCAGTAAAGCTTCCAGTAATAGCCGGAGGACTCATAAGCTCACCGGATATGGCAGAGGAAATTCTTAAAAATAACAGAGCAGATATGATATTTTTAGGAAGACAACTTTTAAGAGAGCCTTATTGGCCACTAAGAGCTGCTAAAGAGCTTGATGTAGATCTTGAGTATCCTCATCAATATGAAAGAGGCAAATACAGGTAATATAATACTTATATAAAAGGGCAGAACTATTTTAAATAGTTCTGCCCTTTTTTAATTTTTCGTGAATAATTATATGCTATAATTGAATATATTAAAATGTTAATTTTTGAAAAATTCAATGTTACAAAACTTAGCTTTAGCAAAATTGATAATAACCTTTTAAATCTAATTCTAGGTATTACTTATCTTTATAATTTTGAAAGGAGTGAGCCTATGACAGTAATAAGTTACAAATGTCCCTGCTGTGGAGCTGCCATTGCATATAATAGTACCTCTAATAACCTTACCTGTGATTACTGTGACAGCAGCTTCGAACTTGATACTTTAAAAGAATACGAACAAATACTTACTAACTCTTCAGATGAGTCAAGCTATCAATGGGATAATTCTCAAAACCGAGAAGAGTGGTCTGAGGATGACAAGAAAAACCTCTCCTCATATATTTGTCAATCCTGCGGAGGAGAAATTGTAACAGATGAGACAACCACTGCCACCAGATGTCCCTACTGTGACAGTGTTACTATAGTGAGCAGCAAACTAAAGGGAGATTTAAAGCCTGACTTATTAATCCCCTTTAAAATAAGTAAAGAAGCTGCAGAAAAAGCACTAAAAGAATTCTACAAAGGAAAGAAGTTTTTACCCAATATATTTACCACAAAAAACAGAATAGAAAGTATCTCAGGAATATATGTACCCTTTTGGATTTTTAATTGTGTATCCAATTCTTCCATAACCTATAATGGAACTAGGTTAAGAAGCTGGAGTGATTCAAATTTCAATTATACAGAAACCTCCCATTATCTTATATCAAGAAAAGGGACTCTATCCTTTGAGGCTATACCTGTAGATGGCTCTAAGAAAATGGATGATGCCTTCATGGAATCTATAGAGCCCTACGATATCCGAGAAGCTGTTGATTTTTCTACTGCCTACCTCTCTGGGTATCTGGCAGATAAATATGATGTAGACGAAGAAACCAGCAAGAGCCGCGCAAATGAAAGGGTTCGTAATAGTACATTAGAGACTTTCGCCGATACTGTTCATGGTTATAATTCAGTTATACCAAAGGATAGCAATATTAATATATTAGATGGCACTGTTAAATATGGACTTCTTCCTGTTTGGATTCTAAACACTAAATATAATGGAGAAATATACACCTTTGCTATGAATGGTCAGACAGGAAAATTTGTAGGCAAGCTCCCTATTGATAATAAAAAATACCTAAAGTGGCTGTTAGGTCTTACTATTATTATAGATATTATTTTAATTCTAATACTTTTCATAATATTTTAGGGGGTACTTGGAATGAGAAGATTTACTACAAAAAAAATATTTAGCACCTTGTGTATTCTATGTTTTTCATTGTTTTTACTTCTAATATCAAAGCCCCTAATCTCTTACGGAGATACCACCAATGTTATAGATAGTGCAGAGCTGCTTTCCTCTCAGGAGGAGGAAAGTCTTCAGGATCAGATTGAAGATATTAAGAGTAGATATAGCTTTGAGATAGTTCTTCATACCACCACTGCTACAGAGGGTAAAACTATAAGAGATTACTCTGATGATTTCTTTGACTATAACGGCTATGGCAGCGGTCCTAGCAGAGATGGATTAATCTTTGTATTAGACATAAATAATAGAGAATATTACTCCTCTACTTCTGGATATGGAATTACAGCCTTTACAGACTATGGCCTGGATTTTATCCATGAAAAAATAACCTCCACTCTCTCTGATGGAGATTATTATAAAGCTCTTAGCCATTATTTGAATCTTTCTGATGATCTTCTAAAGCAAGCAACCCAAGGAGATCCCCTGGATGTAGGAACTAAAAAGCCAGTGAATAAAGGAATATTAGTGCTAATTGCCACAGCGGTATCCTTTATAATAGCACTTATAGTTACAGGAATTATGAGATTGGGGATGAATACCGTAGGTAAAAATTCTAAAGCCTCTAACTATGTTAAGAATGAGAGCTTAAACCTCACAGAAAAGAGGGATTTATTTCTATATAAAAATGTTACCAGAATAAAAAAACCTGAACCATCCTCTAAGGGAGGAAGCTCTACCCATAGAAGCTCCTCTGGGAGAAGCCATGGAGGCAGAGGTGGCAGTTTCTAAAGTAAATACGATTATATTTTGTGATAAAAAGGAGGTTTAATTATGGGACTTATTAAAGCAGGGTTAGGAGCCTTAGGCGGTGTTCTAGCAGATCAGTGGAAGGAATTTTTTTATTGTGATGCCTTAGATTCAGATATATTAGTAGCTAAGGGACAAAAGAGGGTGTCAGGGCGCTCCTCTAATACAAAGGGGAATGAAAATATAATATCTAAAAATTCAGCAATAGCAGTAGCCGATGGGCAATGCATGATTATAGTAGAGCAAGGAAAGGTAGTAGAGCTTTGTGCTGAACCAGGAGAATACATCTTTGACTCCTCCACAGAGCCGACAATCTTTGCAGGAAATCTTGGTGATAGCATAAAGGAAACCTTTAAAGAGGTAGGAAAGAGATTTACCTTTGGAGGAGAACCTGGAAAAGATCAAAGGATTTACTATTTTAACACTAAGGAAATAATAGGAAATAAGTATGGGACTGCTAACCCAGTACCCTTTAGAGTGGTAGATGCTAATATAGGATTGGATATAGATATTTCTATCCGCTGTAATGGTGAATATTCCTATAAAATTGTTAATCCACTGCTTTTTTATTCCAATGTCTGCGGCAACGTAGAGGATATTTATAGAAGAAATACCATAGATAGCATGTTAAAAAGTGAGCTTATGACAGCTCTTCAGCCTGCCTTCTCAAAAATATCTGCTATGGGAATACGCTATAGTGCACTTCCTGGACATACTGTAGAGCTGGCTAATGCTCTCAATGAAGTTCTCTCAAGTAAGTGGAGTAATCTTAGAGGTCTTAAGATAGCTTCTCTGGGAGTAAACTCTGTAACGGCCTCTAAGGAAGATGAGGATATGATTAAAGAGCTTCAAAGAACTGCTGTTATGCGTAATCCAAGCATGGGTGCAGCTACCTTAGTAGGAGCCCAGGCAGATGCCATGAAGGCTGCAGCAAAAAATGAAAATGGTGCTATGATGGGCTTTATGGGTATGGGCATGGCTCAACAGGCTGGTGGAGTAAATGCCCAAAATCTATATACTATGGGTCAGAATAATAATTCCCAACAGCATAGTTCTGAGCAATCAGTACATGCTGAGTCCCACATAGATACTCAATCAAAACCTTCCAAGATTAATGAGAGCTGGACATGTAGCTGTGGTGCAGAAAATAATAAAGGCAAGTTTTGCATGGAATGTGGTAGTCCAAAACCCCATGAGCCTAAGGGCTGGGTATGCTCTTGTGGCACATTAAATAAAGGGAAATTCTGCATGGAATGTGGAAGTAAAAAGCCAGCAGATGCTCTTCTCTATAAGTGTGACAAATGTGGCTGGGAACCTGAAGACCCAGTTCACCCTCCAAAGTTCTGCCCTGAATGCGGAGATATATTTGACGAAAGAGATAAAAAATAAATAAAACACAAAATCCACCATGGGCTATTCTGAAGTGAACCCCTTTTGTTAGACAAAAACAATCTAATGAAAGGGGATATTTTTATGTCTAGAAAAAAAGTATATAGTACTGAACTAAAACTGGAGATTGTTGAAA
>JAEXZL010000022.1 GCA_023451395.1 Bacillota bacterium
CGTAAAGGACATGATTTGCGTTATGCAATTGATTCGAATAAACTGAAAAATGAACTAGGTTGGGAACCAAGTTTACAGTTTGAAGAGGGGATAGAGAAAACTGTTAGATGGTATTTGGATAATCAGAACTGGATGGATAATGTGACAAGTGGTGATTATCAAAAAGACAATGATAGAGATGATAAATCTCTTTAATAAGAGCATTTTTATATTGGTAAAATGAATTATTAAAGTTTTCTATAAACATTAATAATTAACGGATAAATTTTTATTTTGACTGAAAATATTACACAAAATAATTCTAAACGTATAGCGAAGAATACATTACTTCTTTATATTCGGACATTCATTACAATGGCCATAAGTTTGTATACTTCACGTGTGATTTTAGAAGTTCTAGGTATAAATGATTTTGGAATTTATAATGTTGTAGGTGGATTTGTTGGAATGTTCGCTTTAATTAGTGCTACATTAACATCGTCTACACAACGCTTCATTACATATGAATTAGGAAAAAAAGATGAAAATCATAGTCAGGAGATTTTCTCGACAGCTGTATTAATACATATAATTATAGCACTCGTAATAATCGTACTTGCAGAGAGCATAGGTGTATATTTTTTGAATAATCAAATGAATATCCCTATATCAAGATTAACGGCTGCTAACTGGGTGTTTCAGTTTTCATTAATAACATTTGTTGTTAATATTATTAGCATCCCATATAATTCAACTATAATTGCACATGAACGGATGGCTGCTTTTGCTTATATCACTTTAATAGAGTCTATTCTGAAATTACTCATCGTTTATCTATTGATATTATCCACTTTTGATAAGTTGATAATATATGGAGCTTTAATGTTGCTGGTTTCTTTAGCTATTCGTATAATTTATGGGGTGTATTGTTCGAAAAATTTTATTGAATGTAAATTCAAATTAGTAAAAGAACGTTTTTATTATAAACAAATTTTAGGATTCTCTGGCTGGAATATAATTGGGTCCTCATCGGTCGTTTTGACTAACTATGGAATTAATATTCTTTTAAATATATTCTTTGGTGTAGCAGTTAATGCGGCTAGAGGAATTACGACACAAGTTGATAATGCTTTAAATCAGTTTGTAAGCAATTTTGTCATGGCACTTAATCCGCAAATAACAAAATCTTATGCATCTGGAAATAGAGAATATATGATGAAACTTGTAATGACTGGTTCGCGTTATTCTTATTATCTTTTGTTGATTATGGTAATACCCATTCTTTTCGAAACAGAATATATTCTTGCATGTTGGCTGAAAAATACACCAAAATATACAGTTATTTTTGTACAGTTATCTTTGATATATATGTTATGTCAATCTCTCTCAAATACTTTATTTACTGCAATGTTAGCCACTGGCAACATACGGAATTACCAAATAATTGTGGGAGGATTAGCTTTGATGGCATTTCCGCTTTCATATGGTCTTTTTAAAATGGGATTTGAGCCAGCATATTGCTATTATGCAACTATTTTTATTTCTATTCTTTGCCTTGTTGTTCGTTTAATAATGCTACATAGGATTATAGGGTTGTCTATACGAATATTTTTTAAGGATGTTATAGTAAGGGTTATAATGGTTTCTATATTATCATTGATATCTCCATATATTATAATTAGTTTCATGACGCAAGGATTAGAACGTTTTATAATACTTTCCTTAGTGTCATTGGTAGCTACATGTATCTTTATGTTTTTCAGTGGAATGTCTAAGGATGAACGCACGTTTTTTATAACATATATCAAGAATAAATTTAATAAGAGATATGAAAGAAAATTCTAATATAAATAAAGCATTAGCTTATTATATCGGATATTCGACAGATGACCTTATTCGTTATAAAGCATCTTCGGGCGGTATAGGAACATCTATCATTAAATATCTCCTTTCAACGTCTGAATATGATACCTCTATGACTTTTGTTTATGATAAAGAAAAGTGCGGCTATATTCCAAAATTGATATATGACTTTAATGAAATAAATATCTGTGGTAGTGTTTATCAAGATATCGATATATTCTCTTTTTTAAAAGAGAATATATCGAGTATTAAAAATGGTATTATAGTGACTTGTATGCCTTGTCAAGTTCAAGGAATACGGTCCGTGTTGGATAGGAATAATATTAATAATTTTATTATATCATTCTGTTGTTCAGGACAAACTACTCTTGAGGGAACATGGCTTTGTTATCGGTATATGGGTATTGATAAAAGTCAGGTGATTAATATGCAATATAGGGGAAATGGGTGGCCAAGTGGGATACAAATAGAATTGTTTGATGGTAAAAAAATATATAAAAATAATTATACTTATCCTTGGAGATTAATGCATCAGTCAAAATTATTCCGTCCCAAACGTTGCCTCATGTGCAAAGAAGATATTAGCTATAAGGCGGATGTATCATTAGCAGATCCTTGGTTGGGAAAATATAAAATTAGTGACAAAATAGGTCATACAATGTTTTTAATCAATACAGAGAAGGGATTAGCTTTTATTGAAGAAATGAAAAATAAGTCGTTATTGCGGCTAATAGATTCTTCTGTGGAAGACTATATAGAAGCTCAAGGACATACTATAATGGCCAAAGATAAAGCATCGCTAGAAAAAAAGTTTAATAATATATTATCAAAAATGGGGAATAATATATTATATAAGAAAATCATGACATTATCTCCATTCATGCTTAGATTTCATATGCTTATAATTCGAATTGTTTATAAAATTGTTAAATAAAAATATAATGAAACCATATATTATCATTTCAGGACTTAATTTTAGAGATAATAATAGAGGAACAGCAGCTTTAAGCTATGGCTCACTTTCTTTCTTGAATGAGAGAGAATTGTTATCAAAGGAGACGAAAATTCTAAATTTTCGTTTTGTGAAAAATCTTTTTAAATCAAAAAATAGGGGAACTAATATTCAAAAGATTGATATAGCAGGTGTGAAATGGGAATATTTAACGGTTAATGTTTTTTTTGTAGAAGCTTTGTTGTTTAAATATTTGCATATTTGTTTACCTTTTACTAATTTAGGACGAATGATAAAGCAAGTCGAGTACGTTGCTGCAATTAATGGAGGAGATGGCTTTTCAGATATTTATAATACTACCTCTTTTCTCAATCGGTTGCCTGATATCAATTTAGCAATGAAATTTAATATTCCTGTTATTATTCTTCCTCAAACATTAGGACCATTTAGAGAGAGCAAGAATAAAGTTATAGCTGACCGTATACTTTGTTACGCTAGTCAAATTTTTGTTCGTGATGATAAATATGCTTCTGATTTGGAGGCAATGGGATTGAAGTATGAACAAACGAGGGATTTGTCATACTATATGAAACCGGAACCTTTTAACATTGAAATTAAGGCTAATGCAATAGGTATTAATATAAGCGGATTGGCTTATAGCAATAAATTTAGAACTCTTTCAGGGCAATTCTCTACGTATCCATATCTCATAAATAAACTTATTGTTTATTTCCAACAGAAGAATATTGCGATTTATTTAATACCTCATTCATATAATTATCAGAAAGTAGAAGTTGCAAATGACGATTTGGAAGCTGCACGTGATGTCTATTCTAAATTGCATGATAAGAGCAATATTATACTTATTGATCAAGATTTGATTTCGCCCCAAATAAAGTTTATTATATCTCAAATGAAGTTTTTTATTGGTACACGTATGCATGCTAATTTTGCAGCTATGTATACAGGAGTACCATTGTTTGGGTTAGCATATAGTTATAAATTTCAAGGAGCATTTGAAGCAAATGGCTTTTATGATAGTACAGCCATGATAAATGATATCAGTGAAAAGGAAGCAGATGCTATAGTAGAGAGAATAGTTACAAAATATAAAAGCTTGGACTAATTTTAGCCTATATTACAATATCCGCTCTATGGCATTTATTCAATCTTGGTTAACCATTATCATTCTTGTGGCTTTTTTCGTAAAGTTGCGAATAGGTCTGGTTTTGTATCTCGCTTACTTTTTTTTGGTTCCATATTTTAATATAAATTTTTTAGGGATTTCTCTGAGCTGGAATTTTGCGAATATTTTACTTCTTATTGCTTTTGTCATAGATTATTATAAACATCACGGTAAAGTCAGGTTGGATTTGCGTCCATTCTATCCATTTATTTTTTTCTATGCTATGATGCTTATTATGATGCCTTTTCAGGAGTTTGTTCCAACAAATATTGCATTGAATTCATGGCGTGCAAATATGATGACTAATTTAGTATTACCAATAGTTATGTGGAATGTGTCTAGATATGATCCTAAAATCATTAGATATAGTAGAAACTGTATGGTTATTGTAATTATTGTCATCGTTATATATGGAATTTTCTTGTTGACCTTGAATGGATTAAATCCTTATGTCTATTTTATGGCACAGATTAATAATGCAGAATTGCGTGAGGCTCAATTTGGTGAGCAAATGGCTCGGCTTATTATCAAAATATCATCGGTGTTCACTCACCCTATGATTTTCGGTCTATTTTTAGGCTTAGCAATGGTATACCTTTATTCTTTGAAAGATAAAATAAAACCATTATTTGTATATTTATTGATGTTTTTTATTGTTGTTTGTATTTTTCTTTGTGGCATCCGTACTCCGATAGGTGCCATGTTTCTGACTGTTTTCTTTTATCTATTAATGTTACGTCGAATTAAACCGATGATATATGTCGCTGTTATAGGATTTATTGGTTATATTATTATTGAAAATATACCAGAACTATTAGCAATGGTAGATTCAATTTTTATTAAGGATAGTCGCAAAACGAATGTGGAAGGCTCTTCTATTGATATGCGTATGGAGCAACTGAATGGTTGTTTAAGGGAAATACAGAATTGTTTAATTTTTGGAAAGGGATATGAATGGTGTGGCTATTACATGTCCATTCATGATCTTCACCCTGTTTTATTAGCTTTCGAGTCTCTTATTTTCGTTGTACTTTGTAATAGTGGTATAGTAGGCTTGTGTGTGTGGGTCATTACATTTGTTTGGTTATTTAGGGGGGTATATAGAATGAACAAGAATGTTAATGTAACATTGTTTGTGATTACATTAGCTGTTTATTACATTGCTTATTCGGCTATTACAGGAGAATATGGTTATATGAAATATTTTATTATTTTCTATACGCTATTATTAATGGAGTCGAAAATATTTATAGGTAGAAAACATTGATTTGAGTAAGCTATTTAGTTTATCAGAAATATGTATATATTATTATTTTACTGAAATTTATTAAGTGTTAATATATAAGATATGATTACAAAAGCAAGAGTTATTGCATTTTACCTCCCTCAATTTCATCCAATTAAGGAAAATGACGAATGGTGGGGAAAGGGTTTTACGGAGTGGACAAATGTAGGAAAAGCTAAACCCTTGTTTAAAGGACATTATCAGCCACGAGTTCCTGCGGATTTAGGCTACTATGATTTAAGGATGCCTGAGGTTAGAGAAGCGCAAGCGGATATGGCACGTGAGGCAGGGATAGAGGGATTTATGTATTGGCATTATTGGTTTGGTAATGGTAAACAGATACTTGAACGTCCTTTTAATGAAGTTTTATCGTCAGGAAAACCTGATTTCCCATTTTGTTTGGGATGGGCTAATCATAGTTGGACGCGTAGGACGTGGAATAGTGATGCCCAAAAACATAAGAATTTAGATTTGATGATACAAGAATATCCTGGTGATGAGGATATTGTACAGCATTTTGATAATGTATTACCTGCGTTTAAGGATAAAAGATATAT